>CANQHH010000019.1 GCA_947623615.1 uncultured Clostridia bacterium
AACACAGAAGTCAAGCTCTATAGTGCCGAAGATATTTACGGGTTACCCTGTTGAGAAAATAGGTCGTTGCCAGTTTTAAATATTCCTCTTTAGCTCAGTTGGTAGAGCGCTCGGCTGTTAACCGATAGGTCGTTGGTTCGAGTCCAACAAGAGGAGCCATAGACGATTTTCGTCGAACAACTTTGAAAGTTTTGATATAAATAAACTTCAAAATTTTGACAAAATCAAAAGTGAAGAAGGTAATTTGATTCAATTCAGATTATCTTCTTTTTTATTGAATAGCAAAACTCTTTGATTTTTCCTATTCAATAAAAAAGCATAATCCTAATTCTCCATTTTTAATTGGAAATCTGGAAGAGGGAGATAAAATAACAGATGCTAAACAAAAAAGTTGGCTGAGTAAAGATAATCAAATTAGTTTTTTTTAGTTAGATATATAGAGGACAGTATAAAAGGAGGAAAAGAATGGAAAGATATGAACTAGTTGATGAATGTGGAAATAAAACAGGTAAAGTTTTAACATTTGCTGAGATATGTGAGCCTAATAATATACCTAAAGGGCATCATTTATCAGTAGTAGGAGTTGTTATAATTAATGAAAAGGATGAAATTTTACTTCAGAAACGTAGTAAAATGAAGAAATCTAATCCAGGGAAGTGGGGGATTTGTGGTGGAAAGGTAAATCTGGGAGAAACACCACTTGATGCAGGAATTCGTGAAACTTTAGAAGAAATTGGTATTCTTTTAAATAAAGATGAATTGAAAATTTTTAGCATAAACACAAACGAAAAAGCACGTTTTACAATATGTTATGCTAGAAAAAATGTAGATATAAATAAATGTAAATTACAGAAAGAAGAAGTAGAGAAAATAAAATATTTTAAGATAGAAGAATTGGAAAATTTAGAGAATGAAGGATTTGAATGGTTAGAAGATTTGAAAAAAATCTATAGAGATAATAAAAAATAATTACACATGTATACTTTTTTTGACATAATTCTAAAAAAGTATACAATTTTTTTGCAATATGTTATAATGAACTTGAATAATAAAATATGGAGAATAAATATAAAATGAAATATATTTTAATGATGTATGTAACATTATTACCACCTATTATTGCTGGAATCATAAATATGATATGGTGTAAATCTTCTATTTTAAAAAAATTACAAGTTCCTATAGATGGTAATAAAAATTTTTTTGATGGAAAAAGAATATTTGGAGATAACAAAACATGGAAAGGGATGCTGGGTTATATTCTTTTTAATATAATTATAGCTGTAATATGGGGAATAATATGTAATCAAGCTAATTTAAATGATTATAACTTTTTTTATATACAATATAATAATACGGTTTATTATAATTTATTAATAGGATTACTATTAGGATTAGGATATTCTCTTTTTGAATTGCCTAATAGTTTCATAAAAAGAAGAATGGGAATAGAGCCAGGAAAAACGACACATGGATTTAAAAAGTACTTTTTTATTTTTTTAGACCAGGCTGATTCTATTTTTGGGTGTTGTTTAGTTGTATGTATTTTTTATAAAATGACATTAGGATTTTATTTAGTATATGTTATGTTAGGAGCACTTACGCATATAATATTTAATATTTTATTATATTTAATGAAATTAAGAAAAAACATGTTTTAAGGTGGTAGAAGATGATATTAAAATTTGAAGATATAAACGATTTTAGTAAAGTAGGAAATAAAGCGAAATTTTTAAGTCTAATGAAAAGAAATGGATTTAATGTTCCAGGCGGATTGGTTATAGATAGTGATTCCTATGATGAAATAATAAAAGATAATAAGATAAATGAATCAATAAATCAATTATTAGAAGAATTAAAAAAAGATAATGTAAAGGATATAAGCAATAAAATTACTAAATTATTTGAGAATATACACTTTAATGAGCAAATAAAACATAATATAGATGAAAAAATAAATAAAGATAAATTATACGCGATAAGAAGTAGTGGTACAAAAGAAGATTTAGATGAGCATTCTTTTGCAGGTCAATATGAGACATTCTTAAATGTTCCATATAACAAATTACAAGAAAAAGTAATAGAATGCTATAAATCAATGTTTTCAGAAGTTATTTTGAATTATTTATTAAATAATAACATTAGTTGTAAAGATTTGAAGATGACTGTCATTATTCAAGAAATGGTGCAATCAGAATATTCTGGAATATGCTTTACAATAAATCCTATTACAGGAAATGATAAAGAAATGGTAATAGAATTAGGGGAAGGGCTAGGAGAAAATATAGTAAGCGGAAAAGTGGCTCCAGAACAATATTTTTTTAATTGGTATGATAAAGAATATAAATATGATGAAAATAACCAATATTTATCTAGAGATTTGTTAGATAAAATGACAGATGTATTTTTAAAAATACAATTATATTTTGGATACCCTTGTGATATTGAATTTGGAATAGAAAACAATAATATATATATATTGCAAGCTAGAAAAATAACGAAAATTAAATATCAAGAAATAAATGACCTTTGGAGTACAGCTGATTTTAAAGATGGTGGAGTATCTGCAACAATATGCACGCCATATATGTGGAGTTTATATGAATATATATGGGAATATACTTTAAGAAAATTTATTTTAGATTCTAAAATTTTGAAAGAAAAAGATTTGAATAGAAAATTGGGAGAGATGTTTTTTGCAAGATGTTATTGGAATTTGTCAGTTGTAAAAAAAGGTATGAGTCAAGTAATAGGATATAAAGAAAGAGAATTTGATAGTGAATATGGAATAAAGATGAATTATGAAGGAGATGGGCAGACAACAAAAATTACTATAAAATCTATCAAAAATATTATTAGAATGGCTATTGCACAAAAGAAAATATTAAATACAAGAAATAAAAATGCTGAAAAATATAAATCTGATTTATTGAATAAATATTATAATTACAAAGAGATTTATGATAATAATAAAATAGAAAATATTAAGGAAACATGGTATAAACTAACACATGAAGATTATCTGCAAAGTGAATCTACATATTTTTGGCAGATATTTATTAATACAATTCATCAATCATTATATAAAGATAGTTTATTAAAATATGTTTCGGAAAGTGAATATTTAACTCTTTTAGGAAGTATTGAAAACATTTCTCATTTATTACCATTTTATGATATGTGGAATATTAGTAGGAAAATAAGAGAAAATGATGAGATTTTAAAGTATTGGAAAGAAAAGGATATAAAAGAAATTATAGAAGATGTTAAATCCAATTTTAATAGAGATGATTTATGTGATGTCAGAACTTTAGTAGAGAACTATGGCTATCACTCTGATAAAGAATTAGATGTTACATATAGATGCTATTATGAAGATATATCTCCATTTGTAACTACGTTAAAAGATATGATTTTATTAGAAGATAAGTTTAGCCCATTAGAAGATAAGAAGCAAGGGAAAGAGGCTTATGAAAAAATATTTGAAAAAATAAAAGAAAATGTGGGTAATAAAAAATATGAAAAAATACAAAATAAAGTAGTAAATATGAGAAAAATGCTATGGTGGAGAGAAGAATTTAGAGATGTATCAACAAGATTTTATTATCTTATAAGGATATATACAATTGAACTTGCAAAATTCTTTGAAAAAGAAAAAATAATAGAGCAAATAGATGATATATGGTTCTTAAAAGTAGGAGATATATGGGATTACCTTGATAATAAAATTACAAAAGATAATATAAAAGAAATAATAACCAAAAACAAGGTTTATTATAATTCATATAAAAATTTTATGAGTGAGAATGAAATTGGACAAGCTCTTGGCATAAGTGATGTAGAGGAAAAAAATAATAATGATAACACAATAAAAGGTTTAGGAGCAAATACAGGAAAGATAATTGGTATAGCAAGGGTTATAGAAAGTTTTGACGAAATTGATAGATTACAAAAAGATGATATACTAGTAACTAAATTTACTGATACAGGCTGGACATCAAAATTTGCAATTTTATCTGGAATAGTAACAGAATATGGTGGAATATTGTGTCATGCAGCTATAGTATCAAGAGAATATGGCATACCAGCAATAGTTAGTTGCCATGGCGTAATGGATAAAATAAAAGATGGACAAAAAATAATGATAGATGGAGCAAGTGGAGTTGTAACAATAATGGAGGAATAAAATGTTTATAGGAAAATGGAATAAATCAGTTATATTAACTTATATTGGCTTAATAGTAAGTATATTGGGAATATTTATATGTTTTAATAATAGCGAAAACAGTACTAATCAAGCAATGGCATGTCTTATAATAGCAGGAATATGTGATTTGTTTGATGGACATATTGCTAGAAAATGTAAAAGAACAGAGGAAGAAAAGAAATTTGGAGTTCAATTAGATTCGTTGGTAGATGCAATAAATTTTATTGCTTTACCTATAGCAATTTTTTTAAACTTAAATATGAACACATGGGGGTACTTTATTATAATTGCAATGTTTGCAATTTGTGGAATAGCAAGACTTGCATATTTTAATATTATTGTTGAAACTAACGATAAACCAATAAAATATTATACAGGTTTACCTGTGACTTATACAGCTCTTTTTGTTCCTGCATTTTATTTATTAAAATATGTATTACCTTTAAATATATTCAATATAATATTTGCATTATTGATATGTGCGATTGCATTATTAAATATTGCAAAAGTAAAAGTGATAAAACCAAAGGGGATAGCTTATGTGATTTTTTCCGTACTTGCAATAGCTATGATATATCTATATTTGGGGGTTTTGAATGGTATATAATAGAGAAAATAAAACTGTAAATAAAGATACCCAATATGGAGGTAAATATCTTAATTTTCTATATAATAACTTTTTAGGAAGGCTGATTTTAAAAATAGTTATTAGTCCGGTGTTTTCTAAAATAAATGGGAAATACAATAAAATGGCTATTAGTAAAAATAAAATAAAAAAATTTATAGAAAAATATAATATTGATATTAATGAATATGAGGAAAAAGAATATAAATCATTTAATGACTTTTTTATTAGAAAGAAAAAACAGATACATTATGACAAGAATAAAAATAGCTTTATAGCACCAGCTGATTCAAAACTTATGGTATATAAAATAACAGATGATTTGAAAATAAAAATAAAACAAAGTGTTTATACACTAGAAGAATTGATATTAGATAAAATAGATTTAGAACAATATAAAAATGGAAATTGCTTGATATTTAGATTATCAATGGATGATTACCATAGATACTGTTTTATAGATGATGGTACAATTGAAAAGGTAAGAGAAATAAAAGGTAAGTTACATACGGTAAGTTCTATTTCAGACAAGCATAAGGTATATAGTCAAAATACTAGAATTTGTAATTATATGATAACTAATAATTTTGAAAAGATAATTTTTATTGAAGTTGGAGCATTATTAGTGGGAAAAATTAATAATTACAATAAGAAACAATTTTCCAAGGGTGAGGAAAAAGGCTATTTTGAATTAGGAGGCTCGACTATAGTTATACTAACAAACAGTAAATTAAAAATAGATGATGATATTATAGAATATAGTAATAAGGGTATAGAAACAAAAGTGAAATACGGAGAAAAAATAGGAGAATTAGAATGTTAAAAAGATTACATATATATTTTAAAGAAAGATATCCAGTTATACCACGAATGGTATTAGGACTGATTGTATTTTTAGAAATATATTTTATAGTTTTATTAAATAATGGAGTTACAGATTTTAATATTGGAATACAAGAATTTGTTGGAGCTTATACAGTTTTTGCTTTTTTGTTATGGCTTCGTATTGCTGATGATTTAAAAGATTATGAAACCGATAAAAAATTATTTAAGGATAGACCGTTACCAAGTGGAAGAGTAGAAAAAAAAGATGTGATGATTATTTGTGTAATAGTAGAATTAATTGCAGTAATACTAAACTTAGTATTTATGAACAATTTTCTATTTTTCATCATTTTGTATTTTTATGGATATTTAATGAGTAAATGGTTTTTCCAAAAAAGTAAAATACAGCCAAGCCTTCCTTTAGCATTAGTAACACATAATCCGGTTCAAATGTTTGTGAATTTATACATAATATCATTTACGTGTACTAAATATTCAATACCAGCAATTTCTCTAACAACTGCGATGGCATTATTTACCTTGTATTTTCCTGCTTTGATATGGGAAGTTTCAAGAAAAATAAAGGCACCAAAAGATGAAAATGATTATGTGACATATTCAAAATTATTTGGATATAAAAAAGCAACGAAATTTGTGTTAACAATTACGATAGTAGACATAATTACAAATATAATTCTAGTATGGAACTTAAACAAAATATCTATATTAGTATTATTACTTTTAGTTACTTGGATGACATACAAATTTATTCAATTTATGAAAGATCCAGAAAAATTTGAAATAGTTGATAAGGTAGAAAGATATACATATTTACAGGAAAGTACAATGCTTTTAACAGTAATGATATATCTTTTAATAGGTAAGATATAATGTTAGGTAGCAAATATGAGAATTTGGTAAAATTACAAGAACAGGGATTTAATATAGCAAAATTTGAAATAATACGATTTGAAGATGTTATAGAAAATACTGAAGGAATAGAGCAAATTTTAGAAAATAATAAAAACAAAACAAACAAGGAAATAAGTGGCTTATTAAAAAATTATATAGAAAATAACATGAAAAAAGATTTTGAAATAAGCTTAAAATGTGATAAATATGCGGTAAGATCATCATCTAATATTGAAGATGGAAAAAATGACAGTTTTGCAGGGCAGTTTGATACATATTTAAATGTAGAAAAAGAAAATCTAAATATAAAAATAATTGAGTGTTTTAAATCTTTATATAATGAAAATGTGCTTGATTATATATTGGAGAAAAAAATCAATATTATAGATTTAAAAATGAATGTAATAATACAAGAAATGGTAGAATCCGAATATTCTGGAATAGTTTTTACTGCTAATCCACAAGGAATTTTAAATGAAAGCGTTATTGTTGTAGGAGAAGGATTAGGGGAAAATATTGTATCAGATAAAATTAAGACAACAAGCTATTTCTATAATTTGAATGATAAATTGTATTATTTTGAAGGAACACATGATTATTTGAAAAAAAATCAAATAGAAGAATTGATAGATATTTCTCAAAATATAACCAATATTTTGGGGAAATATTTAGATATTGAATTTGGAATATTTAATAATAAGATATATATATTACAAGCAAGAGATATTACTACAATAAATGACCAAAAACCATTAATTCTTGATAATAGTAATATAGTTGAAAGTTATCCTGGGATAAGTCTTCCACTAACTATATCTTTTGTGAATTCGGTTTATAGTGGCGTATTTAAAGGGGTGAGTAGAAGAATATTAAAAAACGAAAAAGAATTAGCTAAACATACAGATATATTTAATAACATGGTGGGTTCTGCTAATGGAAGAATTTACTATAAAATTAGCAACTGGTATACAATAATAAAATTTTTACCGTTTAGTAAAAAAATAATTCCAATATGGCAAGAAATGCTAGGTGTTAAAAATAAAAATTATGATAATGAAAAAATAAAACAGTCTTTTTTTGTAAGAATTATGACATATATAAATTCATTTTACGAATTACTAAAAGTGCCTAAAAATATGGAAATACTTAATGAAAAATTTATAAAAATTAATGAAGAATTTAATGAGAAATTCAGTTCATCATTAAATGAAAAAGAAATTATAAATTTATATAAGAAAATAGAAGAAGAATTGCTTTCATGTTGGGACATAACATTATTAAATGATACTTACACATTTATATTTACAGGACTTTTGAAAAATAAATTGAAGAAAAAATACAAAAATTACGAAGAAAAGGCAAATGAATATATTTCTGGAATTACTAACATAGAAAGTATGAAACCAATCAAAGAATTGATTCGTCTGGCATATGAAAAAGATAGGTATTCTGAAAAAGAGTATGAGGATATGTTAGAAAAATACATAGACAAATATGGAGACAGGAATTTGGAAGAACTAAAGTTAGAAAGTTTAACATTTAGAACTAACCCTGAATTACTTGTGAAAAAAATACAAGAGTACAGGGAAGACATGAACAGACTAACAGAAATATATAACAATATGAATTCTGATGATAAAGAATATAACATAAAAGAAGGTTTTATAACTAAAAAATTAATTAAAAAGTGTACATTGGGCATAAAAAATAGAGAAATATCGAGACTAAATAGAAGCAGAATATTTGGCATGGTAAGAAGTATGATTTTGAGATTAGGCGAAATATATAAAGAGCAAGGACTTATACAAAATAGGGACGATATATTTTACTTACAACTAGATGAAATAAAAAGCATGGTTGTAAATAAAGAAAACAAAACAGATATTATTAATAAAAGAAAAGAAGATTATAAATTATACAAGTGCTTGCCAGCATATACAAGAATTGTATTTATGGAAAAGGAATTTAATAAACATCATACAATAGTAAATATGAATAAATTCTATAATGATATGGATGAATTAAGAGGAATACCTTGTTCAAATGGTAAAGTAGAAGGAGAAGCTTTAGTAATAACAAATATTAATGATGTAGGTAATGTAAAAAATAAAATTTTGGTGACTAAAATGACAGATCCAGGTTGGGTATTTTTATTAGCTACAGCAAAAGGAATAATATCTGAAAAAGGTTCTCTATTATCACATACAGCAATAATTTCTAGAGAACTAAAAATCCCATCAATAGTAGGTGTTAATAATTTGTTAAATACAATAAAAAGTGGAGATATTATAGAAATGGATGGAACTACAGGAATTATAAACATAATAAAAAAGGAAGAAAGAAGAGAAAAAGATGAATCATGTGCTATTTAATTTGGAAAAGAAATATATAAAAGAGTTTATTAGTTTACCTAAAAAATTATACAAGGAAAATAACACTGAAGATGCTGGAGAAGTAAAAAAAATTTTAGAAGAAAAGCATCCATTAAGTAAATATTTTAAACTATATAAGTTTCTTATATATAATAATAAAGAAGTAGTTGGGAGATTTGCTATTACAGTATATCCAAATGATGATACTGCATATATTGGCTTTTTTGAATGTATAAATGATGAAAATGTAGCAAAATATTTATTTGATACTGCACGTGAATTCGCAAAGAAAAATAAATTTAAAAGAATTGTTGGACCAGTAGATGCATCATTTTGGATAAAATATAGACTTAAAATAAATATGTTTGATAAAAAGCCATACACAGGTGAGCCATATAATAAAGAATATTACTTAAAATTGTTTTTGGATAATAATTATAAAATTATAGAACATTATACATCTAGTATATATGAAAATATTGATTACAATTATGAAAATGATAAATATTCTAATAGGTATGATGAGTTTATAAAAAATGGTTATAGAATAGAAAGCCCTAATATGGAAAATTATCATAACATTTTAAAAGATTTATATAAGTTAATAACTGAATTATATAGTGATTTTCCTGTTTATAAAGATTTATCAGAAGCGGATTTTATTGCTACTTTTAGCGGTTATAAAAAAATTATGAACCCTGAAATGATAAAATTTGCATATTATAATGATAAAATGGTAGGGTTTTATATAAGTATACCTAACTATAACAATTTAGTATATAACATAAATTTAGTAAACTTAATAAAGATTTTAAAATTAAAGAAAAAGCCGAAGGAGTATATTATGCTGTATATGGGAGTTGATCAAGAACACCGAGGCTTAGGAAAAGCAATTGTTTATAGCATAATGACAGAATTAATGAAAAATAAATTGCCAAGTATAGGTGCATTAGCAAGAGATGGAAAAGTAACACAAAGATATGTAGAAGAATTAATAAAGGATAGATATGAATATGCTTTATTGGAGGATAAAATAGATGGTTGAAATGAACGAAATAATAAAAAATGCTTACGAAAAATGGAAAGATAAAGACTATATTTTTGAGAAAAAAGAAAATGAATTTAAAGCAATAACATATGGTGAATTTATAAAAAAAGTAAATGTGTTAGCACAAGAACTATTAAACAAAGGATTAAAAAACAAGAAAATAATAGTTTTTGGACCAAATTCTACATATTATATGATTGCTGATTTAGCTATTCTGGCTTATGTGGGAATAACAGTAAATGTTAATTGTCAAACAGGGAAAGATGAATTAACTCAAATAATAAAATTACTTGGAGTTGATGCTATAATATATGATGAAAGACAAGAAAAATTATTTAGTGAAATAAAAAAAGAAGTTAAAGAAATCGAATATATAGGTATGCAAACAATTATTGATAATTTAAAAACAGAATTAGCAAGTTTTGATTTTGAACAAAAAGATGAAAATTTATGTGCGAAAATTATATATTCTAGTGGAACTACATCTGAACCAAAGGGGATAATGCTATCATTAAAAAATATTTTTTCTGGCTGGGTTCCATTACAAAAAAGAACTCCTTTTACATATAAAGATTCTACATATTTATTTTTACCATTACATCATACTTATGCTAATATATATAATTTTATTTATTCATTACTATCAGGAATGAGCATATATTTATGTAGTGGGATTGATAACATAGAAACAGAGCTAAAAGAAATAAATCCAACCATATTTTGTGCTGTACCATTAATATATAAAAAAATATATTTAAACAATATAGATAGCCTTAATACTGCATTTGGAACTAATATTAAATATCTATATTGTGGAGGTGCTAAATTTGATGTGGAACTTAGGAAGAAATACAAACAATGCGGATTACCAATGTTTGAAGCATATGCACTTACTGAAACTGCATCATCACTTAGTATTGAATATCCAAATAAAGATGATTTTGAAAGTGTAGGAACTATTTTTGAAAATATTGATGTTAAAATAATTGATAAAGATGAAAATGGTATAGGAGAAATAGTAGTTAAAGGAGATAATGTTTTTTTAGGATATGCAAATAATGAGAGATTAACCAAAAGTGCATTTACAAAAAATGGATATTTTAAAACAGGTGATTACGGCTATATAGATGATAGCAATAAATTATATGTTATTGGAAGAAAAAGTGATGTAATAATTGGTGGGAATGGAGAAAATGTTTATCCTAAAGAAATTGAGAAAAAACTAAAGGAATATAGTTCAGATATAATTAAAATACAAGCGTTTTTGTGTGATAATAAAGTAAATTATAAAATATTTATTAAAGAAAATAGTAATATCAATCTAGATGATATAATCACAAAATATAATAGTAATGCAACTAAAAAAGATTGCGTAAAGTTTTATCAAACAATATATTCAAATAAAAAAAGTTTTAAAGAGTAATAATTATAAAAACAATCAACTAATTTTAGTGGTTGTTTTTTTTATGGAAAATATATTTATTCTTTTCAATATTTTTTCAATGTTAATGTTGTATATTACAGAAGAAGGATAAGGAGGTTAGAAAAAATGAAAAGGAAAATATTACTTATTGCATTTATTATTGTTATGTTAGTTGGAAGTTTTTTTATAGGTAGACAGGTTGGATTAAAAAATCAAGATGATAAAGCTAAAACAGTTATTAAAAATGAAACGGTTTCAAGCCATGATATAAAAAAGACATTAACAGCCTCAGGTTCAGTAGAGGCTAAGACAACTGAAAAACTTGACTTAACTACTACAAAATATTTTAAAACTATGTGTGTAGAAAGTGATGATACAGTAAATAAAGGAGATAAAATTTTAGAATATACAAATGGAACATATTTAACAGCTCCTTATGATTGTGTTATTAAAAGCTATGATGTGCCAGAAACAGAGAGTATATGTACATCATCAAATTATGTTGAAGTAGCTGATTTAGATAATCTTATTGTAAATATTACAATAAATGAAAACGAAATAAATGATGTAAAAGAGGGGCAAGAAGTTGAAATTACTCTAACTGCAGATGAAACTAAAGCATATACTGGAAAAATCACAAAAATTGATTCTGTTGGAACATTTGCTTCATCTGGTACAACATTTACAGCGACTGTGGAATTTGAAAATGATGATACAATAAAACTTGGTATGAGTACATCATGTACAGTTATATTGAAAGAAGAAAAAGAAGTTGCTTCAGTTCCAATAGAAAGTATTTCTGAAAATGCTAACGGAGAAAAATATGTAACAAAGGTAAATGAAGATAATAC
>CANQHH010000020.1 GCA_947623615.1 uncultured Clostridia bacterium
TATATTGAAGATGAAATTGTTAATATTATTAAAATAATGTAAATTATATTTTCTATTTTTTTACTCATATACTCACCATTAAATTTAAGCCTACATTATATTAATGTAGGCTCATTATTTTTATTCTCTATTTTTTCTCAATACTACTAAAGATAATATTGATATTGCTAATATTGAAATAGCTATTTCCATATTATTTCCTATACCTGTTTTTGGTGTATCATCTATTTCTTCAGCAGGTTCTTCCTCTTCTATTAGTTCAAGTTTAGTATATATTGTTGTATCATCTTCTATTGCTTTTGAAAAATCAAATTTTGTTTTGTATTTTTTATCTGTATAAAATCCTTTTATAGAATAATCACCTAAATCTAACTCTTCTAAATCAATTTTTGATTTTAATTGTTTTTCAGTAATTTTGTCACCTTTCTTTACTGTCATTGTTACTGTCTCATCTTCTACTTTGATAGTTATTTTCACATTTTCTGCATAATCTTCTCCCTCTATTTTTATTTTAGTATTTTCATTGCTTTCAAATATTACATTATTATTTTCATCTGTAATAACTACTTTATTTCCACTTGTTAATATTTTATTTGTTGAGTTTTCTGTATTCTCTACTTCGAAATCTTTTAAACTATCATTTTCTGCAATATATAAAACATTATCTTTTTCAGTAGATGATAATTTACCATCCATTATAACTACTGGTTTCAAATTTTCATCTTCTACACTTGCACCTTTTCCTATCTCTATTCCGTTATTTCTGTCTTGTCCATTTTTTCCTAAACTTAAATCTTTAATTTGAATTGTTCCAGCATTTACAAGTATTCCTCCATATAAACAATCACTTATTGTAACACCATCTAATATGACATGACCTCCGCTATATGCTTGCACACCATATTTTTGGCTATTCTTTAAAGTTAAATCTTTTAAAGTAACTTTTGCCTTTATTCCTACAGTAATTAATGTTCCATTATTTCCATTTGGTGTCCAACTCTCATCATCTTTTTTTATTGTTTTACCTTTACCATCTATTGTTATGTTTTTTTCAGTTATTTCTATAGGTTTTGTTAATGATATATCTGTTGTTAATTCAATAACATCTCCCTCTCCTGCATTTGATATTGCATCAATTAAAGCTTGCTCAGAATCAACTGTTGTAGTATTTGCTGCATTACTAAAACTTGGATTTAGTATTAAAGCCAAAAATAGTACAGCTAAAAATAAAATAATTTTCTTTAAATTTGTCATTGTATAAACCATTCCTTTCTTTTTTATTAATACTATTTTTAGTAGTATTTTCTACTATTTTAGTATGCACATTTAGAAAAAATTTATACAATTTATTATTTTTTTCAACATTTTTTAGCTGTACTATTTATTATATTTATTTTATATCTCTTAATTTATTATACCTTATATAGAAAAATGCACCAATTGCTACAACAAATACTATAGAACCTATAATTACTGGTTTTACACCTGTTTGAGGTATAACTCCTTTTGCAACTGTTGTATCTTTTTTATTTGATTTCTCAGTTGATTTTTTTGTAGTTGTCGTAGTTGTTGTTAAATTATTCCATTTAAAATCACTGCTTGTATATGCCCATAAATCCCATGCATTTGACGATTCAGCCAACCACGCCTGTGCTAATGTAACACCTTCAATTGGATAATATTTTCCATCCTCATCATCAAACTGTGCATATATGTAATAATATGCATCATCTTCTAATAATTTTCTTCCATCAAAAAGTGCATTATCACTTCTAAAATATGCTAAACTTGTTGTCGTTAAGTCTTTTGAATATACTGCATCATGTTTTTTTGCATATTGTAATAATTCTGTAATTCCTGTATAGTTATTTTTTTGTATTTTGGTTAATATAGAGTTATCTGTTACTTTTCCTATTTTTAATTTGAATTTTCTATTTTTGGTATCTGTTGGGAAATTAAATGTAATATATGTATATTGGTTATCCTTCTTATTTCCTCCCCATAAACTCATTGTTTGTAATATTAAATTTAATTGTGGCAATTTTGCTCTATTTATTTTTTCACCATTAACTACGAATTTGGTTGCATATGATACTGTATTACCATTACTATCAGTATAATAATGTGCTAAGCTTTCGTCTTGAATTACCCACAAATACAAATCTTGATTTAACTCAGCATATTTCGAAAAATTATTTGTGAATAGGTAGTCTTTATTTACTGATAAGTATTCAATTTTATTCTTCATTTTTTCTGTATCCACAGCTCCATATTTTGTTGTTGTAATACTTGGTTTTTTATTATCTTTTGTAATCATATAATAATAATGTGAAGAAAGTCCTGTATCTGGTTTTATCCCTGTAATTTGCAAACTTTCTACTGTCCAATTAAGCGCTGTTTTATATTTAGCTTTAGAAAAATCAGTAAATACTGGGGCTGAAAAAACCTCGACATCACATGTATCCTCTTGTCCTGCTACAGTTGCTGTAATAGTTGCTTTACCAGGTTTTATTGCTTTCAATTCTCCTGTAGTTTTATTTACAGTAACAACACTTGTATTACTACTTACCCAAGTAGTCTCTGGATTAGAAATAACATTACTATCCCAATCTCTTGCTTCTGCTTTTAGTTTTTCTGTTTCATGCTCTCCCATAACTAAATTAACAGAACTCACCACTAAACTGCCTGAATTAGCTTTAATATTCAAACTGCTATATATAACATTTACTGTACAACTTGATGTTTCTCCTCCTCTTGTAGCTGTAATTACCGCTTTTCCTATTTTTTTACCTTCTACATGTCCTTCATTATCAACACTTGCTATAGTAGGTTCACTACTCTCCCATGTTATATCTCCACTTCCACCTGTATATGATAAATACCTAGTCCTATTTAACTCAAGATCCATACTTTTATCTGTCAATTCAAATGTGCTTGTTTCTGCATAAACATTAATATTAAATAATGTTAATATTAAAATTGTTGCAAATATAATTCCTAATATTTTATTTTTTACATTTGTATTCATTTTTTTCCCCTTTTCTTACGTCAATTTTTTACAATTAAAAATTTATTTACACCCTTATATAAACTAAACATTAAAATCTTAATTATTTAACATATTTACTTATGTTTTTATATCTAATATAAACAATTCCTCCAACTACTGCTATTGTTACAATTATAAAGCCTACTGTAAGTTTAATTCCTGTTTGAGGTATCTTTCCACTTGCTAATGTATTATCTTTATTAGTAGTATCATTATTATTATTTTTTTTATTAGTATTTACAGTTTCAGAACTTTCTTTTTTAGCATCATCTAAATATGTTTCTATATTTTGATTTTCAACCTCTAGTTTCATTGGGTTAGAAATAGCTATGCTTTGATTTCCACCTTTTATCGCTACTTCTTTTATGTATAAATATATTACATCTTCACTAACTACTTCGCCATAATTTGGCAATTTTCTTGAATCTATTGCAAATTGTAATTTATTTTTATCATCTTGATTTTCAGTAATTTTTGTCCAATCATTAATATTATTCTCATTTGCATTTGCAGATATGTAATAATAATATTCTACTTTATCATTATTCATATTTCTTGAAATATTATTAATTTCTACATCAATTAAAATATAGCCTTCCTTAGACTTATCTGTGTAAAAATGTGCTTGTACCTTTTTGACGTCAGTTTTAATATCTGATAAATCCGTATTTACTGCTTTTTTATCATCTCCTGGATCTGGAGTTGGATCCGGCGTTGGATCTGGTGTTGGATCTGGAGTAGGGTCTGGATCTGGATCTGGCTTAATCTCTGACTCTATTATTTCTACATCAAACTGTGTACTCTTATCTAAATATTTAACTGTAATTGTTACTTTACCAACTCTTTCATTGCTAAATCCTTCTACACTTACACCTTCAGAAGTCATTTCAACATTTTCTGTTGTTCCATCATTATATGTAGCTTGTATAATTCCGCCTTCTAGTTCTAACTCGCCCTCATCTTTAATATATTTCACTTTGTTAGGTTTTTTTACAATTGATATTTGTGTAACCGCTCTTTCTTCTACAGTTATTGTTTGTGAAACACTTTTTTCTTTGTATTTAATTATTACTTCTGTTTGATCACTTTTTAAATCTTCTCCATTTTCTATTGTATAATCGTTTATTTCAACAGTTGCATTATTTTCATATATTGCTTTAACTATCATACCATCTTTAACAAAATCTTGTCCTTCTACATATGTTGTCTTATCAGGTTGTTTAGTTATTTTTATTTCAACTAATTCATTAACTTCTACTGTTATATTCTGCCTTACAGTTCTTCCTCCATATAGTATTGTTACATATGTTTGACCAAGTTCTAGATTTTCTCCACCTTCAATAGAATACCCTGTTACAGCTTCTGAACTACCACTTTCCAAAACTGCCTCTACAACCATTCCTTTTGTTTCAAAATTTTCGCCCTCTTTATATACAACTTTTTCAGGTTGAGATGTGATTTTTATTTCTGTTATATTATTCTTTTCTACTGTTATGTCTTGAGTAACACTCATTCCTTCATAAGTAATAGTTATTTGTCTTTGTTCACGGTTTAGATTTTTTCCATTTTCTATTGTATAATCTTTTACTGTTTTTTTATCGCCATTTTTATAAGTAGCCTCTACAACCATTTCTGTATCATCAAAGTTTTCCCCCTCTTTATATGCTAATTTTTTAGGAGGTGTTTTGATTTTTAAATCTGTTATAACATTTTTTTCTACAGTTATGTGTTGTTTAACTTCTTTTCCACCATATGTTATAGTTACTTCCTCTTGTCCAAATTGTAAATCTGTTCCATCTGTAATTTCATAACTTGCATCATCTAATATTACAGATGGTCTAACTTTACTGTTATAGTTTGCTTTTACCTCTAATCCATCTTTTTCAAAGTCGTCACCTTCAATATATGTTAGTTTTTTAGGCTCATGTGTAATTTCAATGCTTTTCAAAGATCCATCAAGTACTTCTGATACTGTAAATGCCTTTATAGAGCTATCTCCATCACTCAAATTAGAACCTATTGATGTGTCAGTTGACAAACTTCCAAGATCATGCCATGTGCATTTTGCTAAATCATCGCTTAATGTTACAAAGCATTTATTTTTCTTTACATCTACATAATTAAATATATCTATATTTTTCATTTTAGATTCTAGGTTTATTTTTACTTTTTTTCCTTGAATTACAACAACTACTGCAAATTGATTACCTGTTATCTTAACAGGGGTCGCAAACTCTAAAGTATGGTAACCTTCATTAATGGTTTGAGTTTCTCCAGTTTTTAATGTTACTGGCTGTAAATCAGCTTTTGCTTTACTATCACTCTTAGGATTTACATACACTTTATAAGTATATGTATCAGGTGAATGTAATGCTATTTGTGTTAAATATTCATCCTTGTCTGTTTTTTTATCAAAAACATTGCATAACATAAGACCGTCTACAGTTGATGCTAACACTCCAAATGGAGTAAATTCATCATACTGATATAAATTATCATAATCTACAGTATCATTTGCTTTTACTATTCCATATAAAGTAGTTGATATATTGCAATCTTCATAAGATACATACATAAGTCCTTGTTTACCTATTGAACTACCCCAAGAATTTCTTATAATCCATGCACCATTTGATGTTGGCTTATTAGATGAGCCTGAAAAATTTTCAATTTCAAAATCATCATCCCATCCAATTATTGATACAGCATGATCTGCTGGATGTAGTAAAGTATTATCGCAGTACTTTGCAGCTGTACTATTATCATAACATGAAAAAGCTGATATTGATGAAGAATTTCCATGAAGTGATGCGTAAACTGAACCATGATCTTTTATGTGTTGTTTTATCTGATTCATTATTTGTTCTTTTTCTTCGCTACTTTTATTTCTGTAATCAGGGAAATAAACAGTATCATATACTTGGCTTGTAACAGTTTTTCCTTGAACTTCACTTAGTCCTATAGGGTTCTCATTATCTTGAAATCTCATTTGGTCTTCATTTATTGCTCCACTTCCATTTGTCAAATATGCTTCTGCAATTTGCCAGTTTCCACCATCTCCTACTGCTCTATTAAATCCAATTGTATTTTCTTCATTATTTTTGAATTTTCTACTTGTGAAATATTCCATGTGCCTTTCTGAGTAATCATATACATTTGACGTATTAACTTTGTTTTTATAATTTGATAATGCAATATTAGTTTCTAATGAAGATAAGGTTGCAAAAGCCCAACATGAATATGTTGACATTTGATCTTTTATAATTAAATTATTTGGTATTACATCTTTTAAATTATATGTTCTTTCAATTCCTGTTCCTAACATGCTTGCTTTTAAAAGTGGACTTTTAGTAACAAAACTTGGAGTCTCAACTTCGTACATTCTAGGCATCATAGTCTTTTTTCTTTCATCTTCAGGTAATTGCAACCAATTTTTAAATGCATCTGTATATTCAACCGGCTTTAATATTTTTTCTTCATTATTACTTGCAAAAACTTTTTGACCTATTAATAAAATCAGAATAAAAACTAATAAAAATATAAAATTTCTCTTTTTTAAACTCATAACTTTCCCCTTTGATACTAACGATATATCCGTAGATATAATCAATCTTTAGTTAGCCCTTTATTGTTATTTATATATAACTCTTTTTATAATTTTCATTATATCAATATCCTTTTTCTATTTCAACATATTTTTACAAAAACTCATAAATTTTTTTTTACAATTTATCCAAATAATGGTTATTAATTTATTGTTCATTTTCTCTCTTTTATCTATCCATAATTCTCAAATATTAACTTTTTTAATAATTTATCTAATTAATGATTATTACAGTATATCTTATTTTAACGTGGTCTATCGTCATAATGAACCCTCGAGTCAAATTCATTAAGATAAACTTCTACTGGTGGAATTACTGCTCCATCTTGCTCTCCCACTTGTGGATCTGATGTAAAGCTCTTTATTTCACTAATGACTTTTCCGCCTCCATCTGAACGAGCTGAAAGATAACTATACTCAATTGTTATCGTCTCGTTTACTCCTATTTCATCAATAATGAATTTTCCATACTTACATTTCACCCTATCATTATCTTTTACGTGTATATCTCTATCCCCTAGCTTATATGTTCCCGTTAATGCTGTTATCACTTCCTCTATCATTACATTTTTCAAAGGTACATTTCCTGTATTTTTTACTTTTAACACATAATCTATTGTATCCCCTCCATAATACTTAAAACTTGTATCTGTTGAGTTTGTCATGGTAATATTTATATTTTCAATTTCTTCCATATCTAATAAGCTACTATCTAATACTCCTAAGTCTTTATCTCCACTATCTCCATAATATTTTACTCTGTATTTATCATCATCTGAATCTTCATCTGCTAATTTTTTTACTTCTTTTGTTGATGCTAGCTTTGTTTTATTTCCTATTCCTGTTGTTATTTCTTCTAATTTATACACATCATTTATTCCATCTGTTCCATTTCCATAGTCTGCTTTCTCTCCTAAAAGTTTCTCTGTATTTATTACATATCCTCCTAATATTGGCTCGGTCGATATTATATTTCTTGCTTGTAAATATTCTATGAATGTTCCTTTAAATACCTTTTTATATTTAATCATATATGTCGTATATTCCATTGTCATCCCGTCCCAAACTGAAGCATGTGTATACTCTATTTTTGTTTTTTGTGCATTATTTATTAACCCATTTTCTCCTAGTGCTATATTAACACTTACTATTGTTAACGTTACTAATATACTAATCGTTACTACTAACGCAATTAACGTTATACCTTTGTTTTTCTTCATATTTTTTCCTCCAAACTTTATAATAACAGTTTATTTTATGGATATATAACTTATTTTTTATAATCTTTCAAATAACAGTTAACTTTATCCATATTTTGTAACTCCATTTAATGCATATGAATACCAATTATTTTTATATTTATACTAATAATTCTCTACAAAATTATCCAAGGCCTTTTCCTTAGCTTGTATATACTTTTCATCTTTTGTTATTCCATATAATTTCGCTAAAATATAAACTACCTCATTACCATAATACTCTATTACGAATTTCGTATAAACACTTGAATCATCTAAATCAACTCAATTTTTAAAACTCCCCTCCTTTTCTTGCATAACAATAATACCATTAGCTAATTTTTTTGATAAATCCAAATATTTAGTATCTTAAAAACAGTTTGTATACTCATATAAAATAAAAAGAAATAAAGAATCTGTTTATACCAATCCGAGATTTTCTTCTGAATATAACCAAAATGCTGTTTTACCATCATAATATACAATAAAATCCTTTAAATAATTTATATCTAACTCTATTTTTGGTCTATCATCTTCTGTCACTTCATCTTTTCTACATACTAGTGCATGTTTTTCATTATCACCAGCAGAAATAAGATTTATTATTACAATAACTATAATTGATATTTCATATATTTTTTACTTTTTTCTTTTGCATTACCCCTTTCCTTAATATTTTTTTCATATTACCCACTTTTTCATCTTGCATTTTCATAAAAATGATAGCAAAAAACATAATAAAAGTCAAATATATTAAACTAATTTTTTAATAAATTTCACTAATGTAATCCTGTATTTATTTTGTATAAAATAATTTAGTTATTTACAAACATAAAACTACAAAAAATACAAAAATGTAATTTAGTTATTGACAAATAAAAATGATAATATTAAAATAAATTCAAATAAACAAAGGAGGATAAAAAAATGGGAATAGCTTCACTAATATTAGGAATTTTAGGAATAGGCTCAGCTCTCACACTTGTACTTTCTCCATTCGGTTTAATCGGCGTAGTTGTAGGCCTAGTTTTAGGAATAGTAGACGTTGTAAAAAAAGGAAAAACTGGTGGAAAAAAAGGAGTTGGAATTGCAGGTATAATTATTTGCGCTTTTATGACTATTGTTTTAATGATAGAAACTTGCATTACATTACTTGGCTTAGGTATCTATATGAATGCTAAAGATACAGTAGATAATGCGAACTCAAATTACGATTTATCATCTACTGAAGTTGCTGCTTTTAATTCTAAGTTCGAAAAATATGAAGGTAGAGTAAATGGATCATATGTTAACCTTTTATTATCTATAATAGATATTAACAATTCAACTACTTCTCAAAATGAAGTACTTTGCTTGTTCGACGGAAACATTGTTGAACCAGATGTAGCTAAAAATCAAATTTTCGTATCTAGATATTATCAAGTTTCTTTTAATCATGACAGCGACGGATATATTAATAGAGTATATATAAAATCAGAAGCATCTAGCTTGACAAACGAAATATAATTTTTGAAAGGGGATTTTAAGTCCCCTTTATTTTTGTATATATGGCAAAGTCACTTTTCTTAAATTCAAAAAAAAAGATTAAAATAACACAAAATTATCTTAATCTTTTTTTATTTATTGAAAATTACATTTATTATTTTTTGAAACCAGCTAACATCTTCTTCCATAATTACTTCTTCAACAGCAGGTTCTACATAGTCTTTTTTAGGTAAACTCACATAAATTTTTTGACTACTATCCAATTTTTGCATCCCTAATTTCTCTTTTGCAATCTTTTCCACATTACTTAAATTCAAACTATTTTCTATATTAACTTGTAACTGTTCATTTTCTTTTTGTGTTGTGCTTAATGCAGCTTTAAGTTGTTCATTTTTATTAAAATTTTCATTTATTAAAGAATTTCTATAACTTATGACAAAAAGCGTAGAAAAAATAACCGCTATGTACAAAACAACTTTAATATGAGATTTTAATTTTCTTTTAGTTTTCTCCTGATTGTTCTCTTTTTTCTGCTTTTTTGTACTAGCTTTTTTCTTCGCATACGGATTTTTCTTTGGTTTATATTCTGGCTCTAATTTTTTCGGACTGGTCTCATACTGATAGCCATTAAACCTATAATTTGTCATAAGTTACTCACCTCTTTTCAAATATTCTCAGTTTCGCACTTTTACTTCTTGAATTGTCTTTCTGCTCCTCTTCTGTTGGAATTATTGGCTTTTTATTTACGATTTTTCCTAATGATTTATAATTACACACACAATATGGTAAGTCTTTTGGACATGTACACCTTCCCTCTGCTTCAACAAAAGCCTCTTTTACAGCCCTATCTTCTAAAGAGTGGAATGTTATTACTACTAACCTACCTCCATCTTTTAACATATTTATTGATTTCGTAATCGTATCCATTAATGGTTTTATTTCATTATTAACTTCTATTCTGATAGCTTGAAATGTTCTCTTTGCAGGATGTCCATCATTTTGCTTACTTCTTGGAATAGATTTTTCTATAATTTCTACTAATTCTTCTGTAGTTTGTATTCTCTTTTCTTCACGTGCTTTACATATATTTTTAGCAATTGATTTTGAGAACTTTTCTTCCCCATAATCATAAATAATCTTAGCAAGTTTCTCTTCTGTATATTCATTAACAACAATTTCTGCAGTTAATTCCTGATTTTGATCCATTCTCATATCTAGTTTTGAATTGCCCATATAACTAAACCCTCTTGCTCTTTCATCTAACTGATATGACGATACACCTAAATCTAATAATATTCCATCAACTTTTTCTATTTGTAAATTTTCTAATATATCTTGTATATCATCATGGTTTCCATATACATATTTTACATTCGAATAGTCCTTTAACCTTTTTTTAGCTGTTTCTAAAGCTTCTTTATCTCTATCAATTCCAATAAGAAGCCCCTTGCTAGACAGTCTTTTAACAATTTCTAAGCTATGACCTGCTCCCCCTAAAGTACCATCTACATATATTCCATCTGATTTTATATTCAAACCTTCTATACATTCATTTAATAAAACTGATTTATGTTTAAACTCCAATTAGTCACCTCAAAAATATTCATAGCATAATCAGTTGGTATATAGAATACCAACTGTATGCTTGCCTTTATTTTATTATCATTTGTATATTTCAACCTTTTTCTTTTGTTTTTTGTTAATTAGCAATTTTTCTATGTATAAACAAACAATATTTTATCTTTTGAAATCAAAAACATCTTTTGTTTTTATTAGCTCTTTTGTTATAACTTCTCTCCTTTTCTTTTGTAAAAACTTGAATTTTCATCTTTTGTTTTTTATTAAATTTTCTTTTGTTTAATTTTTTAATCTTTTTCTTTTGTTTATTATTTATCTTTAGTTAAACTTAATTTTTTATCTTTTGTTTTTTTTCATTTCATCTTTGGTTCTCTATATAAACTTTTTCAAGTTATATACCTAACATAGTCATGTTCTCTGCAATTGCATCTGCTGAAATATTTTCATCGCTATTGTAAGCTTTCCAACTCTCTTTATTCCATATTTCAATTCTTGTTCCTACGCCAATTATTACAACTTCTTTTTCCATAGCACCATATTCGCGTAAGTTACTTGCTATTAAAAATCTACCTTGTTTATCTATTTCGCACTCTATTGCTCCTGATAAGAAAAATCTTACAAAATCTCTAGCATTTTTGTTTGTAAGTGGAAGTGTTTTTAACTTTTCTTCAAAATTTGCCCATTCATTTTGTGAAAATCCAAACAAGCACCCATCTAACCCTTTGGTTATTATGAACTTTTCTCCTATATCTTCTCTAAGCTTAGCTGGCATTATAAGTCTGCCCTTAGCATCTAGAGAATGTTCATATTCACCTATAAGCACTTTGTTTCACCTCACTAACATTTTACACCACTTTTTACCACTTCTCTCCACTTCACCTAAATTTTAATACAAGTATTTATAAATTGCAAGTGTTTTTT
>CANQHH010000021.1 GCA_947623615.1 uncultured Clostridia bacterium
CTGATATTTCTCTATATGAGAAATCATTAGGTATCTCTACCATTTTAAAGAAATCTGTAGCTAAAACTGTACACTCAGACAATTCATCAAATATTCTATGTAACTCTTCTAGTGGTTTTATTAACTGATTGAAACATAAATATGCAGTTAATACATTTCCTACAGATATAATGTTCTTAGTTGCTAAATATGTAGATATTCCTATAATTAATACAGTAAAGAATGCTTGATTTACAAATTTTAAGCAATCATATAAAGCCATTGCTTTATGATGTTTCATCTCTTTTTTTCTTAAAAATTCTGACTTATTATCAAACCTATTAGTCTCAAATCCTACACTATCACTAATTCTAATAACTTCAATTCCATTTATAAGCTCTACTATAGTTCCGTCCATTTGTGATTTACTTTCTAATAACTCTACCCTTATACCTTTTTGACTACTTATTTGCTTGAAAACTATAAATATTCCAATAGGTATAACTAACATCATTGGTAATGCTAATATAAATGGTAATGTTACAAATATTGTAATTATGGCTGCTATACTATTAAATACTGCTGGCACAAAATCCATAAACAATAATTTTTCTAACTTTACAGTTCCTTCTAAACATCTATTCATTCTTCCATGTATGTTTCCTGTCATGTTTTCTCTGAAATATGATAATGGAGCCATTAGTAATGATTTAATTACCATTCCTCTTGCTTGTTTTTCCGTTCTTGTAGCTGTATCTTCTACCATAATCCTTCTTACTATTTTTATAATCTCATTCACAATATTTACTATTAAAATTAAAATAAGGAATGGTATTACTTTTAAAAAGGCTATTTCATTTTGAGTTAGAATATCATCTGTTAGCCAACCAATTGCTTTTGGAGTTATCTGTGTTAATCCCGCTGATACAATCATAATCAACACAATTATTCCAAACATAATCTTTTGTTTCTTTGTTAACATTTTGTATATTTTTTTCAATACAGATTTTACATTTCCGCCCATTTTTTTCCTCCCCTTTTTAAACACTGTTTTATATTATATCATAAATTTCAGGAAATGTAAATATTATGTAAACTTTTTCATATATTTTTTTATTCTATATATTAATTCGGATAAAAAATTGATTTTTCATAAAATTCAAAAGCATACCAAAAACACAGACTACCTCTAACAATAGTCTGCATTTTGAATATACTTAATAAAGTTTTTTTGACCTTTGTTTTTTTAATATTATTCTGCATTTTCATACCTGTAACTACTACACATAGATTCATCAGATTGTTTTGTATTACACCCTATTATAGGTGTTACTATTATTTGCTCTAATTGACATTCCTGAGCTTGTCTATCATTATGCCTACAACTTGTAACAGTACAATTTATTTTTTGTTTATGTTCCATAATTAATAGCCTCCTTATATTTTATTTATATATATAGTATGGCCATTTTTCTTTAATTGATTACAAATTTTTTAATTTTCAAGTTCGAAATCAGACATTTTATACCCTAATTCTTTAAACTTATCATACACTTTGCTTGGAGAAATTCCAAATAAAGTATTATAATCTCCATCTACCTTATCTAAAAATGCTGAAGCTTTACCTAACATTACATATCCGCATCTATTTAAAATATCTTTTTCATTATCTACATACCATTTTATATCATCATCAGATATTTCTTTTATATATACTTTAGCTGTATCCGCAAAACTTATTTCTTTATTTTGATATAAATCTTTTATTGTAACTCCTGTTACTGCATATGTAACTTTTCCAGACATTTCTTTCATATTGTTATATGCTTCTTCCTTATCTTTTGGCTTTTCGTAAATTTTTCCTTCCATATATATTATTGAATCTGCTGATACTATTATTGCATTTCCATCTATTTGAGATGCAACTGAATTTGCTTTATCCCTTGATAAGTCTTTTACATATTCACTCGGATCTGTCGCATTACTCTGTTCTTCCACTAAACTTTTAATTACCTCATATTTCCACCCCATATTTTTAAAAATGTCTTGGCGTGGTTTTGAACCAGAAGCTAAAATTAATCTCATAATATTTCCTCCTACTACTTTTATTATTTATAATAACTTGCTATTAGTATATCATATTTTTATAAAAAAATAAGCTGATAACACAATTTATATCAACTTATTTTTAAATAATTTATTTTTCCCTTTCTTTTAATTGTTTATTCTCCCTATTTTCTAATATTTTGCAATCTTTTGGTTCTTTGAAACTTAAATACCAAGCCATTCCATTTTTTTCTCTTTCAATTTGTGTATTTCTTGCTTGAAGCTCTGCAAATGTTTGTGGTGGTGGTAAAATAACAGGTTCACATGGCACCCAATTGGCTGGTGTAGATGCATTGTTATTACTTGATATTTGTAATGCTTGAATTACCCTTAAAATTTCTGGTATACATCTTCCTATATTCATAGGATATACCAGAATTGTCCTTATAATTCCATCTGGATCAATTATATACACATTTCTTACCGTTTCTGTAGTACTTACATCGCTTGCAATCATTCCATATTTTCTTGCAATTGTACCATTTCTATCAGCTATTATTGGAAAAGGGATTTTTATTCCGGTTTTTAAATAAATATCATATATCCATGCTAAATGTGAAGTATCACTAAAGTTACCAATATAATTTTAACTGTGCACTTTGGGTAAAATTCATATTACTTAAACCTTCTTTCACAATGTTTAATTCTGAAAACCTAAAATATATGTATATATTTTTAAACTCATCTAATTCTATTTTATCTATTAATTCAAACAATATCTTTTTACTTGGATTCTCAAACTTTAAAAATTCTTCAATTGCTTGGTTCATTTTTTCTTTATGTTGATCTACTTTAATTTTATTTTGCAAAATCTTTATTTTTTTTTGTATGTCATTATAATTGTCTTTAAGCTTTTCTCGTTGCTTTATGAAATCTTTCGAATATCTTAAATAATCATCATCTGTTATAATTCCGCTTAAATTATCCATATACATCTTATCTATTTTTTTTGATATATCTTCTATCCTGCCTTTTATATTTAATATTTTTTGTTTTTCTTTTTCGATAATTCTCTTATAACTATATTTATTTTTCTCATATATTAATTTTAAAGCATTTTTATTGCTATAAGCATTAACTATATCTTTTACGTTATCAAGTACTCTATTCTCAAATTTATTATAATTATAATTACATGTTTTACATTTCCTATCTTTGATTCTCGCCAAACTGCAATCTATATAACCAATTTTTTTGTTTTTTCCTCTATAACAGATTCTAAGTTGTCTACCACAATTATGACAAAAGATTAACCCTTTTAATAACTCATCATGTTTTGGTGTTGATAAACTTTTTTTACTTTTTAATATTTCTTGTACTTTCAAAAAATTCTCCTTTGAAATAATTGCTTCATGTGTATTTTCTACTCTTATATATTCTTTTTCATTTTTAGGTTTTCGCTTTTTTACTTTATATGAAACAGAAACATATTTATTTTGAACAGTGTTTCCAATATATACCTCATTTACAAGCATCGCTTTTATTGTTTTAGGACTCCATGTTAGTCTTTGATGTTTTAAATTAAAGTATTTGCTTGGAGGGTCAATTCCTTCTTTATCTAAAATATTTGATATTTTCTGGAATCCTTTTCCCTGTAAATACAGTTCGAATATTTTTTCTACAACATCTGATACGTTTTTATCAACCTCTAATTTGTTTTTATAAATTGTACTTTTTTTATATCCATATGGAGCAATGCTCCCTAAATATTCTCCTTTAAGTTCTTTTTCTCTTAAGACTCCTTTAATTTTTTTCGAAATATCTTTTGCATACATATCATTTATAATTGCCTTAAATGGTGTTATATCATTATTGTTACTTTCTAAAAATGTGTCAATCCCATCTAATATTGAAACATATCTAACACTTTTTTCTGGGAAATAGTTTTCTATATAATAACCTGTTTTTATATAGTCTCTCCCAAGTCTCGACAAATCTTTTGTAATAATCATATTGATTTTTTTGTCTTCAATATCTTTTATCATTCTATTAAAATCAGGTCTATCAAATGTTGTGCCTGATACTCCATCATCTTTATATTCATCTACAATTGTAAGCTGATTTTCTTTTATATATCTTTGTATAATATCTCTTTGGTTAGAAATACTATCACTTTCTAGTTTGTCTCCATCTTCACGAGATAAACGTATATATATTCCCACTTTAAACGTTATTTGATTTCTAGGAAACATATTTTCACTCTCCTGCGTCTATATTATTCAATATAAATGTATTATAATTTATTCAAAAAATAACCAAAAAATAAGTGAAAGATTTTACTCTCTCACTTATTCGTCCAAAAATAAATTTTATATCCGTTTTATTTCAAAAATACTAGGCAAGCTGTCCACGATATAACATGAAGAATATGATTCCTAACAAAATCAGCCTGTACTCAATCAACATGTTTGTCGCTTTCAGCATAAATGCAAAAGCAAGTGCAACTACGGTCATTCCTAGATTCATGACCCCAACTTTTATTCCCATCCGCTTTACGTTTTTAGGAATAGTAAGCATCTCGTCTTCTTTTGACTATAATTCAATCCCATTACCATTTTTTCGTTTATTATCTTGCATATTTTGATAATCAATTGTTGCTTGATTTCTTTTTCTTTCATTTTCTTGTAGAATTCTTTGTTCTTCTTGTGATAACTCCTCTTTTTTACTTCTATTCCATAGTGCTTTTGCCCTTTGTATTTTTTGTATATCTGTCTGTTGCGTTTGTTTTTCTTTTTTTGTAATTTTACTATCTAGTATTCCCTTTCTTATTTCACCAATACTTATCAGCTGTTCCTCTTCTACCATACTATCTTCTGCCGAATATTCATATAAAATCTCATTAACTGATTTGGCTAATCTTGTTTCTAATTTTGCATCATCATTTTGCATTTTGAAAAAATCATATACAATTTTAACACTCGCTGGGTTAGATAATAGAGTCCTTACTATTTCTTCTGAATGTTTATATTGGTCTCCAGATATTGCTTTGTAAACTGCTTCTGTATCAACTGTTCCTTTCTCTGTCATAGATTTTCCAATTAACTCTCCAAGTTTAGTAAATATTCTTTCACTAGAATCGTTAAAAGCATAAGTAATTCCTCTTATTTCTTCACCATCAATCCACTTTGTTCCTGCTGCACTTCCCCATATTGCTGCAAATCTTCCCATTACCACAATTTGTTGATCTGTAATTTCCTTACCTGTTTGTCTATCTTGAACATATAATTGTGTATAATCATCATTTTTATAAAATATATCAAATTTTTGATATATGCTTTTTAAATCTTGAAAACCAATTTGTTTTCCCTTTTGAGCTTCCACTGCTTGTATTTGTATATTCTCTCCACTTTCGCATTCTTCTAATGAATTTAGAACCACTTTTCCTTGTTCTCTTGCAATTACTTTCATTGCAGAAAAAACTTTTTTTCTGGCTAATGGTGTATTTGTATCATTTCTAAACCTAAAGTCTGTTTTATTATTGTCATAAAAACTTCTTACTTTTTCTTCAAAGTTTTCCCTTGCCCCTTGCCTTCCTTGGAAATATAATTGAGCATATATTTTTTCTTTTAAGCTTTCATCTTCAATAGTAAAAGAATCTTCTCCAGTTTTTCGTATTGTTCCATCATCAGATATTTCAACTAATTTACTGCAATCTTGCGATTTATATACATCTACAACAAATTGTTTTTCCTTTTCTGTTTGTTGTAATCCTTTATTTATTTCTTTTACTTGTTCAGCAAGTTCCTGTTCTGTCATATTTGCATATTTTACTATTGTATCAGATAGCTTTTTCATAACTGCTGGCTCGTCCTTGACTAAATCTAAAATATCGTGTAAATATTTTCCGCTGTTCATCTTCTATCAATGTTTTTAGTTTTGGAACTACTATTTCTGCACATACTTTATCATATACTAAATCTATAATTTTTTTTCTTATTGGTTGCATTATTGTCTCATAATATATGTCTCTATCCTCTTTTGGTACATCCTTATTTATGTAATATGTAGATGATAAATACTTATTCATATCACTATAATAATTATCATTTTGAGATAGTTTATTACAAGCATTTTCTAAAGCATTTGAATGATTAAAATAAGCATCTATACTAATATCTTCGCCAAATGTAGCATCTAATATTTTTGCTATTTTCTTATAATCTTTATAATTGCTATCAGAATTAGGACTAACAATATACCCCCATATTTTCTCTGTAAACATTTGTGTCATACCCTCATTAAGTCCTGTATATTGTTTTGCAGTTTTAATTCCGCTATGCCCATCAAATCTAGCTCCAGAATGAATTAATTCATGTGTTAATTGCGTCATTATTAACCTTTTTAAATTTTTATTTATCCCAATTGGGTTATCCATTTCATCAAACTCTGCAAAAACTTTATCAATCATTAATTCTGCTGGTCTATTTGGTCTTGCACTGCGACTTTGCATTCTTGGTCCACTTTTTTCTACTGAATTTTCAACATAAAGTCCCAAAACTTTGTCCATGTTCTCTCTAATAAAATCTGCATTTTGGAATCCTCTATTTTTTAGATAAATTTGTACTTTATTTTTTAATTGTTCAAGGATTTTTCCATCCATTTGTTTTCTATAGTTTTCCATAAATTACTCCTTATTCCTTTTAAATAATTTAGTAATTTTTTCTAAAATTTTGTTAAATAAATTTTGTTTCTTATATTCTACAATTGAAACATTTTGTGAAGCAGTTATATTATCATTTTTACTTTTAAATAAATTATCTGGATTATATTTTTCTTCGAGTTCACTTTTTTCCTTTTCATTTTTAGCCATTTCATCTAAAAATTTCTGTTTTTCTTCTTCACTATCGCACCAATAATTTATATTCAGTATTGCTAATAGAACCATTGTCTCTCTCTTTAAATTCTGTTTAGTTAATGGTTTATCAACTTCTATTTTAGGATTATAATTCGGCATCCTTTCTTCTTTAAAAAAGTTTCTTACCTTTTCTGGCACTCGCTCTCTATATTCTGTTTCTAATAATTTTAGTATTTCATCAACTTCTGCATAAGCCAACATATTGTCCATTAACATTCGTATTCCTCCATTATTTACTTTTGTTATTTTATAGATTTTTCTTAAATATTTTATACCATAACATTAAGAGTATTTCAATATTTTTTAAAGTATAATTATAACTTCAAGCCTTTTTTATTGGTAACTTTTACCACACTTCATGTGAGCTATTACTATCTACACTTAAACCTATTAAACTTGTGTTTAGTCTCTCAAAATACGGATTTGCTTTTGCAAATGCAATAATCTCAGTTGTGCATACGGGTGTAAAATCTCCGTGGATGCGAGAAAAAAACTATCCATTTTCCTTTATAATCACTTAATTTTATATTTCCCTCAGTTGATATTGCTTCAAATTCTGGTGCATATTGTCCTATTTTTATTATTCCATTCATCATTATTTCATAATCCATAAAATTAACCTCCTACATAATTTTTGTATATATTATGTAGGAAATCTTTATGTTGTGCATACTTTATACTCTTATTTACTCATATCGTATTTTTCAATTTACCTAAATATTTTTTATCCAATATTTCCATATTTAATTTTGTTTTACTGATATAATCTTTCCTTATATCCTCTAATTTTGATTTTTCTCTTTTTCTCAATATATTAATATAAGATGTTGCAATTATTTTTATCATTTGTTTAATCATTTCTTTATCTTCTTTTGCTATTTCTTCATACTTTTTTAGTACTTTTGGAAGATTAGCTGATATATTTTTTGACATTTCTCCAAAAGTTTCGCTATCTGTCGAATAAAACAATTCAAATACTGCATCTATTACAATTTTCCTCTGCTCATTTGTTGTTAATTCTATCCATTCTGTTATTGTCTTATCAATGTCCTCACTTTTATCTGTATTTTTTTCAGAATGAATTAAATCATCTTTTAAAACTTGCCAAGAATATATATCGTGTTGTAAAATTCCTCTTTCCAAACTAAAAGCTATTGTCATTTTTTCCTTGTGATTTAATAGTCTTCCAATAATTGAATCTTGTGGAATATAGGTTTCGATTTTAGATATAATCTCATTATTGTTGTATTTATTAATAATGTTTTTATTAAATCCCGGTCCATCATAATTATATACTTTTATAATTCTATTTTTTATCTCTTCTGATGCTGTTATTGCAGAATATATCGCAACATTTCCACCTTTTGAGTGTCCCCCTATTCTTATTTTTTTATTTGGATATTTTGGTGCTATTTTTTCTATATATTTTTTTCCTTCTTTTTGACAAGGAACATTTTCCATAAACGCCATATTAAAATCTTCTTTCCATCCATAAATAGAGCTATCTGTTCCTATGTAAGAAATGTACATTTCTTTTTCTGATATATGAACTGTAATAGCAGCGAATTGTTGCTCTATTTCTTTATCGTTAGTTTGTACATAATCTGTAACTATCATATTCTTGAAACGCTTGCTTTCACCTAAATAAGTAATTAATTCCTTATCACCATTATATCTAAATTCATCATTTTCAAAATTTTTCATTTTTTTAGAAATAGATTCTATTGTTTCCTTTTTATTCATTTCTATTTTATCAAAAATCAAATATGAAAATCTTGCTAGAATTATACTATCAATCTCATTAAATCTAAATTCTTCATTAATTGGTATATCGCCTCTCCATAATAAATAATCATTTACATTTGCCATTTTTTTCTCCTTTTTTGTAAGCAGTAGCTATTAATATCTACTGCTTACTTCATTTTTCTATTCTTTTCCATATTTTTCTTCATACTCAGCTTGTGCTTTTACTATCTCTATCATTGTAGCTTCTGCTTCTTTTGCTGATAATTGTGAAAGTATAGCACACGCTTCTGTATATTCAATCATATCTTCTATTGATTTCTCTAATTTTTCTTTATTACGAGCTTCTTTCCAATCTGCTATTTGCACTTTAGCACTATCAATATTCATTTGTGCTTTTAATAATTCAGATGAGGCTTTACTTTTTGCTTTTTCAGAAAAAATTCTATAATTCTCCTGCATAACATTTAAGTTGCTTTTCGTCTCATTTGTTAATTTGTCAATTTTATCTTTTGCATACATTCCTTTAATTTGAAGTGTTTCAATATTATCCTTTGTTTTTTCTCCTAATTCTTTCATTTTTAAATTTAATTCATCCATCTTTGCTTTTATTTCTGCTTTACCCATAACAAACCTCCTAAATATTAATCTTTTATATACTGAATGTAAATTACTATCATTCGAAGTTATTATAGCATATAAAATGCAAGGTTTTCAACCACACTTTTCTAGAAAATTCCCCCCTTTTAACCTTCTATACAAAATTAGACAAATCCCCTGTTTTTACTATTCATTATTCAAAAAATTCATTACTAAATCTATAATTATTTCTTTCTCTTTTGGATTAGATTCTGCTATTAATAAAGTTAGTGCAGCTAAAGTGTTATTATCTATTGTTTGTTTTCCATTTTTATACAAAATATCATAAAAATTCAAAAAATATATAAACAATGTTGCCGCTATTCTTTTATTTCCATCTGCAAACACATGATTTTTTACTATTAAATACAAGAAATTTGCTCCTTTTTCTTCTATACTTTTATAGATGTCTTGTCCATCAAAACTTTGATAAATATTACCTATAATTGACTCTAATCCTTTATCTCTTTCTACTGCAAATAACGAGCTTTCTTCATTAAATCTTAATTTATTTATAATCTCTAAACATTCATTATATTCAATTTTTCTTCCATCTATATTACCTTTTATTTTTTTCAATGTTCTGTGGTCATAATCATCTAATAAATCAAGTGCTTTTGAATAATCTCCAATTACTTTTAATATTTCTTTTGCATCATTTCCTTCTAATCTTTCGTCTATTCTATTCGCAATATCTATTAACTTCACTGTTTTTTCTAAATATTCTAGCCTTTTTTGGTTTACGGCATATCCTTTTAACATATAATCTTTTAAAATTTGGTTCGCCCATCTTCTAAAAACAACACCTTTATCAGATTTTACCCTATATCCGACACTTAATATCATATCTAAATTATAATATTCGATATTTCTAGAAACTTCCCTTTCTCCTTCTTTTTGAACTGTCGCAAATTTTGCGACAGTTGGAATATCTTTTAATTCTTCTTTTAAAGCATTATTAATATGCTTACCTATAGTCTTTACATCTCTATCAAATAATTCTGATAGTTGTTGTCTATTAAGCCACACAGTTTCATCTTTTAAGTTTACCTCAAGTTTCACCCCCTGTTTTTCAAATAAAACAATTTCATTCTTTTTTTCACTCATAAAACCACATCCCTTTACAATATTTTGTTCTTATTACATATATTTCCACATATCTAACCGCACTCTTTTCTCGAACTCTTGTTTGTATTTTATATTATATTTATTTGTTTGTCAATAGTTTTTTATTTTTATTCAAAAAAAACAAACTCTTCTCATAATTATGTCTATATGAGTTAAGTTTGTTTTTTTAATATTTACATATCTATTCTTGTAAATAATGGTTCTATATTATCTAATTTTATATTATTTTCAATATCAATCATATTCCATGATTTATTTTCTATATTTAAATACTTACGTATTTTCTCACATGCATTTGGCATAAATGGTTCAAATATATTTGCTAAATTTGCAATAATTATTGTGCAATTATAAATTGTATTTTTAAATGCTTCTATATCTTCCTTTTTTTGTACCCATGGTTGTTTATCATCATAATATTTATTAGCAAATTCAACTAATTCCATTGCAATATCAGATGCCTTTTTAAATTCAAGATTCTCTATTGCTTCTCCTACTTCTTTATATGTTTTCTCTATTTTCTCTGCTACCATATTGTCTTTTTGTCCAACTTCTATTTCATCCATTCCTTTAAATTTTAAAGTTCTATTTACTAAGTTACCAAATTTATTTAGTAGTTCTCCATTATTAGTAGCAATAAAGCTTTCCATTGTAAAGTTAGAATCCTTTTTTTCAGGACCATTGTTTATCAAATGAAATCTTAATGCATCTACACTATATTTGTCAACTAATTCTAGTGCTGGAATGCCATTCCCCTTACTTTTAGATATTTTTTCATCATTAATATTTAAATATTCAGATGAAACTATTACATCTACTAAATGATAATTTTTATTTGTTGCTAGTAAAAGTGCATTAAATATTATACTATGGAATACAATATTATCTTTACCATGCACCATATATATTAAATTATTATTTCCTTCTTTCCAAAATTTTTCCCAATCTAAATTATTGTCTTCGCAATATTTCTTTGTAGCAGTAACATAACCTAGCACAGCATCTATCCATACATACATTTTTTTATTTTCATATCCTTCTACAGGAATATCAATTCCCCAGTCTAAATCACGAGTTACTGCTCTATCTACTAATCCTTGCTTCAGATATTTATCTGTTTCATTCTTAGCATTTGCTCTCCATATACTATTTACTTTTTTTGTATGATCCTCTATTTCTTTTTG
>CANQHH010000022.1 GCA_947623615.1 uncultured Clostridia bacterium
TTAAAAAAAGAATTTTCTAATATGGAACCTCGTGATATTGCTAATAATATCTTTGAATTTTTTCACGCTGGTATATTTGATCAATCAATATTAGATGCAATTCCAGAACCTGCTATTTTATTAGATTATTTAGATGAAAATAACAATGATTTATATTTATTTGATATTATAGATATTATAGACCCAAAAGATCTTTTTAATTATATAAATAACGATGGAAAATCAAAGGATAAAATAATAGCAGAAATATATTCTAATTATGAATTTATTAGCAATATCAATTTTATAGAGGATTCCTTACAACATATATACGATGATAGTGATAGAACTAAATTACTAATATATAGTAAATTAAATCAATTTCTACCATATATTGAGAATCCATATTATAGAAATCAGGTTATAAATGCATGTACTAAATTTGAATTTGATGAAAATGAGTTAGTAGAAAACATGAAACTATATCAGTTTCATGAACAGGCAATTGCCAAACTTAAAACTGAAGATGATATAACAGAATATATATCAACTATCGATGATCCAGATATCAAATTAACGTTTTTAGAACCAATTAAAAAAAAGGAAAATAGAAATACAATAATATCTAGTTTTGCAAGTTTTATTGATGAGGATTTAGCTGATATAGTAGCTCTTTCTCAATCTATGATAAAAGAATTTTTTGAAGATAATTTAGGTAACGAGTTCAGCGAATCCCAAAAAGAAAAAATGGATATTATATTCAATAGGACTCCTGTATATTTATCAAATTTAGAGTCTAATATAAATGGAAGAGCTAACAATATATTTAAAACTATACAAGTATCCAACCAATCGCAAGGAAAGAATGATACAATTTTAGAAACTATAATCCATGAATATGCACATCTATTTTCATTTTTTGATTATAACACTACAGAGAATTCACCTGAAGGCTCGATAGAAGAAGGAATGGCAGATTTATTAGCAGATTTAGCAATAACTCATTACATAGACAAGCATGGAAGTATCGAAATTGATGGAAAAAAAATAGAATTAGATTTTCCTTATGAATCTCATAGTGGATATAATTATGAAGCAGCCTGGCCACGTACAATGTTATATGGTCTACAAAGTAGTGGCAAAGACATTAAAGCCTTAGCTGAATACTTATTGGGTGATAAAAGTTCTTTTTGCGATATGATTTTTGGTAAAGGAAATCCAAATAATTTCAAATTATCTCCATTTGGAATGCCCATAATTAACACAAACAGAGCAGAATTATACAATTCTCCAGAATTAGATTTTTCTAATATAGATATTAATTCATTTTATTACAGAAGGAACCATATTTTACCTTTATTTGAATTGCAAAATAGACTTGCTAATAAAAATATAGATTTAGTAGGAATATTAAACGAAAATAAATGCTTTGACGCAAATTATATAGCCAATGTATATTTTGATAATCGTCCGTTACATGATATATCAAAAGAAGAAATGGAAGATTTTTTAAGATTACTTGATGAACAAATTGTCCCAGACTTAAATGCTTCAGCCATAACAAATGTAACTGAGTACAAAAATAAAGTAATTAACATATTATCTAATCAAGAAAAAACTGGACATTCCGCAAGAGACACTAGATAAGTGTCTCTTTTTTTGTCATAAATATTAAATCTTTTTAATAATATTTATTATATTTATGAGAAGAGATGAAGTTATATGAACGATGATTTAAAACTTAATACCTATTATATTTTTAAGGAAGATGGACCAGATATTAGCCAAATTATAGAGACAATATTTAAAGACTATATTAAAAATATATCGGAGGATAAATGTTAGATTTTAAAGTTCGGAATGTATATTCGATTATCCAGAGAAGACGGTGACAAACAGGAAAGTGAAAGCATTGGAAATCAGCGAAAAATAATACAAAGATATATACAAGAAAATAATCTCATGTTTATAAAAGAATATATTGATGACGGTATTTCTGGTACAACTTTCGATAGACCTGGTTTTAATGAATTATTGCATGATATTGAAAATAAATCAATTAATATGGTTATTACTAAAGATTTATCCAGACTTGGAAGAGATTATATAAAAACTGGAGAATATATAGAAAGTTACTTTCCTCAAAATAAAGTTAGATATGTGGCTATAACTGATGGAATAGATACATTTGCTGATAGTACAAACAACGATATAACCCCTTTTAAAGCAATTATGAATGATATGTATGCAAAAGATATTTCTAGAAAAATTAGAAGTGTATATAAAGAAAAACAGAAAAATGGTGAAAACCTATGTAGTATCCCTGCTTTTGGCTACAAAAAACATCCAGATATAAAAAATAAACTTATTATTGATAATAATGTTTCAGATATTGTTAAAAAAATTTTTGAAATGTATGCAAATAACCACGGTTGTGTAGAAATTGCTAATTACTTAAATAATAATAAGTACCTCTCCCCTTCTGGCTACAGAAAAACAGGTTTAGTTCAGGATTTTAACAAAACAAATTATGACTGGAATAAAGTTACTTTAAGCAATATATTGAAAAACGAAGTATATATTGGAAATACAATTCAAAATAAAAAAACTGTTGTATCATACAAAGTTAAAAAAATTATGTCTGTAGAAAAAGACAAGCAAATACGCGTCAATAATACTCATGAACCTATTATTAATAAAGATTTATTTGAAAAAGTCCAATGCATGTTAAATAAAAGAGGAACGAATTTTAAGCCTAAATACGACTACTTATTAAGAGGTTTACTTTATTGCTACCATTGTAAAAATAAATTACAGATAGTTGTTAAGAAAAAATCTAACACTAATTCATACATATACATTACCTGCTGTAACCACAAATCTAAAGGCTGTTACCCATTAAATATCAATTATAAAAAATTTGAAAACTATATTATTGATTTAATTAAAAAAATTATTCGAGAATATTCAAGTCCTCGTTTTCTACATGACTCTTACGAAAAGTTTAATAAAACAAGGATTGATACTAATAAAAACTATAAGAAAAAAATAATGCAAATAGACAAATTAATATCAGAAACAAACGACAGGATAGACAAGATTTATATGGATAGACTTAATGGAATTATATTAGAAGATGATTATGTACGATATTATAATAAATTTACTTCTGAAAGATCTAATCTTATTACACAAAAACAAGATTTAGAAAAAGTGAATTTTAAGGTCAAAGAAAATGTAAATACCTATTCAATAAATAATTTAATAGAAAGCTTTCTAAAATTAGAACCTATTGAAAAAATATATTTGTATAGATTAATAGATAAAATTGAAATTGATAAAAATAAAAAAGTTTTTATTCATTTCAATTTTTCAAGTATAAAAATTGAATAATATATAAAATTATACAAATACTAAAAACAAATAATATTTTTGATAACGGAGGTTTTTATGAAAGCACTTGTTTATGATGGTATTCAGAAAGTAGATTGTAGAGTCGTAGATGATCCTAAAATAGAAAAAGATGATGATATAATTGTGAAGGTTACATCAACAGCAATTTGTGGCTCAGATTTACATTTAGTACATGGAATGGTAAAAGGAATGTATGACGGATTTGTTCTAGGTCATGAAACTATGGGAATTGTAGAAGAAATTGGAAAAGATGTACAAAATATTAAAAAAGGGGATAGAGTTGTTATCCCCTTCCCTGTTGCGTGTGGTCATTGTTTCTTTTGTGAACATAACGAATTTAGTCAATGTGATAATAGTAATGAATATGGTGAAGCTGGAGGACTACTAGGATATAGTAAATCGTACGGCAACTACGCAGGAGGACAAGCTGAATATATAAGAGTTCCTTATGCAAATGTTGGACCTAAAGTAATTCCTGAAGAATTATCAGATGAGCAAGTATTATTTCTAACTGACATCTTACCTACATCACTTTGGGGAACTGAAATTGCAAATGTAAAAAAAGGTGATACTGTTGCTGTATTAGGATGCGGTCCTGTTGGATTACTCACTATAAAATGGTGTATTAAAAAAGGCGCTTCTAGAATTATCGCTGTTGATAGAGTTGGATACAGATTACAACATGCTAAAAGCTATGGGGCAGAAATTTTAAATTTTGAAGAATATGATGAAACAGGAAGTTATATAAAAGAACTAACACACGGAGGAGTTGATTGTGTAATCGACTGTGTAGGTGTCGATGGAAAAATGTCATTAGTAGAAAAAGTAGAAACTGCATTGAAGTTGCAAGGTGGTTCTAAATCCGCTATTGAAATTGCGTCCCAAGCTGTTAGAAAATGTGGACACATCGCTTTAGTTGGTGTTTATGGAACAAAATACAATAACTTTCCTCTTGGAAATATGTTTACTAAAAACATAACTTTAAAGATGGGTCAATGCCCTGCCACAAGATATGTTGAACCAATATTGCAAATGATAAAAAATAATGAATTTGATGCAACTGATATTATTACTCACACCCTACCTTTAGAAAAAGGTAGACATGCATACGAAATTTTTGATGCAAAAGAGGATAATTGCATAAAAGTAATTCTAAAACCTTAACACAAATTAATTTATATGAATTTCTTGCCAGTAATTACCAAATATGATAAAATGTGTGCGAAAGGTTGGAGATACCATGTCAGAAAGAAAAAATAAAAAGTATTTGATGCAAATATTAAAAATATTGATTATCTTACTTGCAATTATCATTTTATCATATTTAGGTAAAACAAGTGATGACGCACCTAATGTTGAAGTATCAAGCTATAACACAATATCTGATATTCCAGAATATACTGATCAGATTTATGTTGAAATTAATAACAACATTCCATATTTTACCAAAGATGATTATACTACAAAGGATTTTGAAAAATACAGTAAATTAGATAAAAAAGGTAGATGCGGTGTTGCTTATGCTAATATTTGCAAAAAAACTATGCCACCTGATGGAGATAAAAGAGGTGATATTAGTTCTGTAAAACCAACTGGTTGGGTACAAAAAAAATATGATGGAGAATATTTATATAACAGATGTCATCTTATTGGTTATCAGCTATCTGATGAAGATGCAAATAAGCTTAATTTAATTACTGGTACAAGATATTTTAATGTTACTGGTATGTTACCTTTTGAAAACATGGTTGCAGAATATATTAATAACAGTAAAAAAGATGTGCATGTATTATACAGAGTTACACCTGTTTTTGAAAATGATAATCTTCTTGCAACTGGTGTAGAAATGGAAGCTTACTCTGTTGAAGATAATGGTAAAGGTGTATGTTTTAATGTTTTTGTATATAATATACAACCTGGAATTAATATAAATTATGCAACAGGTGAAAATTGGAAACAATAAAACAACAATGAAAGGAACGTGAAATTTATTGAATTTAGATTTATTTAATAATCTTTTTAAAGGTACAAAAGAAAATAATTCGGTTCAAGATTTTATCAAAGAATTATCTGATAAGTTAGAGAAAAATAATGATATAAGTAATAATGTACTCAAACAAGAAAATTGCTTATATCAAGTAGTTGAAATCGGAACAGACAGTGCATTTTTACAAAACACTCGTAATAACCGTGTATCTGAAGAGACAGATATTCCTAAAGAAATTTTAGATAAAATTGGAAATGACACGGTATTACAATACAAAAATGGTCAATATATTATCGAAGAAGAATTAACACAAAAATTTCTTGATAGCTTAATTGGAATTCAAGAATACACTGACATACAACAAAGATTTTCAGAAGAATATAATATGGATAACATGGATCCAAATATTAAATACATAATTGATTCCAAAGAAAATGATTATTCCATATTAAGCTATGGAGATAATCACAAAAATACACTTAAAGTGCCAAATGCACTTATACCTTTTTGGGCTAAAACCGGTGACTATTTATATTATAAAAATGATGAATTTGTTAGAGAGGTTTAAAAAAATGGTGGAAGTTAGTAAAACTTTCACCATTAAAATTTGCCTTCCAACCATTAGGAAATGGTATATTAGGAAAATTGTTTGATATATATTTAAAATTCTCATATATCTTAGTTCCTGGCGTTATAGCTCCTGTCACTAAGTCAACTCCATCTGGATTTACCATAGGTATAATATATATCGATGTATTATTAAATATATCTGTTGCATTATACCCATATATATTTGTGTTAGATTCATACGCCTCACAAAAATCTTCTATAAATTTCATAAGTACAATAGTAACAATCCATTCATTTGCATGAATGGATCCACTATACATAACTTCCTTTTCACCCTTCCCTATTTTTACATAAGGTATCGGTCTTCCCAATACGCTATACCCTATATTTCCAATTTGTAAAAAGGAATATTTATTTTTTAATTTTTGTATGTTATTCTGCATAACCAAATATGTATAAGCAACACGTGTATCTACAATATTTTGTCGATTCTCCATATTAGACACCCTCCATCTTTTCTTTTTATCATTTGTATTTTATTCCTTATTACATATATTGGTGTCTAATTACATATTATTCAATAACAATTTATTTCTTGTATCAATACTATCTGTATGAATTAATTTATTTTTATCTATTGTGTTTTTTATTGACACATCTATTATATATATTACCGCTTCATCTAAACTTCTATCAGCAATTTCTCTAACTTTTTGTGAATCTTCCCATGTTCGTCCATCCTCTGTCTTATCTGCAACAATAAGAATCTTTGCCAAGTCATCCATATTTTTATTTCCTGTTGTATGATATGTTATTGCATCTTGCATTTCTTTAGTAAATCCATACCTCTTTTTACATATATCTGCTCCTATTTTCGCATGCAATAAACCAACATTTATTTTTTCTATATCATCTATTTGTATTTCATTCTCCTTTACATATTTAAGCTTATCATCATGTGTCATTTCTTTAGCAATATCATGTGCCAAACCTACTAATCTTGCTTTATTTATATCCACATTATATTTTTCAGCTAATTCCTCTGCTTTATTCATAACACCTATACAATGTTTATATCTTTCTTCTGACAATACATCTTTCAAATCATTATCTATTCTTTTAATTAAAGTTTCTATTTGTTCCATATCTATATTTCTCCTCTATTCTAATGATAATTGTATTAATCTATCCAATAACTCTGAATATTCTATCCCTTCCTGCTTAAATAATTTAGGATACATGCTAATTTCAGTAAATCCTGGTAAAGTATTTATTTCATTTATATACACCTTATTTGTACCTTTTTCAATAAAAAAATCTACCCTAGATAATCCTGACCCATCTACCGCTTTAAATGCTTTTATTGCTAATTTTTTTATTTTCTTCTCTATATTCCTATTTATTTTAGCTGGGATTATCGTTTTTGAAGCAATATTTTTGTACTTAGCATCAAAAGTATAAAAATCTTCTGCAGGTAGTATCTCTCCTAATGCTGAGGTTACAGGCTCTTCATTTCCTAATATAGCACATTCTATTTCTCTTCCTTCTATATTTTGCTCTATTAATATTTTTTTATCGAATTTAGATGCATATTCTATGCTTTCTATCAATTCTTTACTATTATATGCTTTTTTAATTCCTATAGATGAACCCGAATTTGAAGGTTTTACAAATACAGGAAAATTTAGCTTTCTTTCTACTATTTCGCATATCTTACTCACATCATAAACTACTTCATTAAAATTTTTATCAATATATATATAATTTTCTTTAAATTTTCTTAAATATATGTAATCTGCTTGTAAAATTTTTGCTCTGTCAAAAATGATTTTTGTATATACTTTATCCATAGATATACTAGATGCCAATACTTTACAACCAACATATTTTTTTCGAGCTAACTCTAACATTCCCTGTAATGTACCATCTTCTCCATATAATCCATGTAATACTGGAAAAACTACATCAATATTTTTTAAATACCTAATTGGATTTGCTATTTGTGATAATATTTCTTCATCACATTTAAACCATTCTCCATTTTCCTTAATATATATCGGAAAAACTTCGTATTTTTCCTTATTTAAGTTTTGTATTACCGATTTTGCTGAATTAATCGATACATCATGCTCTGTTGACATTCCGCCAAAAATAACACCCACTTTTAATTTTTGCATTTTATCACATCTCCTCAATATTATATATTCTGGTGTTATTTTTATCATTACTATTTTATTTATTACATATATTTTCAAAAATTTCTTGGAATCCCATTCCATTTGATGCTTTTATTAATATTGCTAAGTTTCCTTCTTTCATGAAATCTTGTAATTTAATAATTGCTTGATTATTTTCATCAAATACATATATATTTCTTCTATCCATTCCTAAATCTTCCGCTTCTTCTGCAATAAATTTAGCTTGTGTGCCTACTGTAATTAATATATCTATATTGTTTCTATATACATCTGTTCCTACTTGCCTATGTAATCTCTCTGAATATTCTCCTAACTCTAACATATCACCTAATACAGCTATTCTTTTATTATGTGAAAGTGTAGCTAAATACTCTATTGATGATTTCATTGAATCATAATTTGCATTATAGCAATCATTTATTATTGTTATATTATTTTCTATTTTCTCTATTTGCATTCTCCTTTTAGTAAGCTCAAAACTTCGAATACCATCTAAAATATTTTGCATATCTATATTAAATATTCTACCAACTGCTATTGCACATAAGCTATTTAATACAAAATGATTTCCTGGAATTCGTATATCCACTGAATAAGTTTTTCCCTTTACATCAATATTATATGTACTTCTATCTTCCATTAATTTGGTATTATATGCCATAACACTACTTATATTTTCCATACCAAATGTTACAACATCATACCTTCCACTTTCACTTAATACCCAATCATGTAATAAATCATTATCATTATTTATTACTACTTTACCATCACTTTGTAGCCCTTCTAAAATCTCTAGTTTTGCTTTTAAAATATTATGTCTTGAACCTAAATTGCCAATATGTGCTGTTCCAATATTAGTAATAACTGCTACAGTTGGCTTTACTATATTAGTAAGTTCACTTATTTCCCCAAGATGATTCATTCCAATTTCTACAACCATAGCACTATGATTTTTTAAACGTAATATTGTAAGTGGTACACCTATATGGTTATTATAATTCCCTTCTGTTTTTAATACATTGTATTCTTTTGACATAACACTTGCAATTATGTCTTTTGTACTTGTTTTTCCAACACTCCCTGTTACTGCAATAACTGGTATATCATACATTGTTCTTTTATATTCTGCAAGTTTTTGCAATGCTCTTATTGTGTCTTCTACAATTAGTATAGTTCTATCTTTATATCTTTGCTTTATATTATCTGGAATTATTATGTTTTGCAATATACATGCTTTTGCCCCTTTTTCTAATGCTTCCTCGTATCTTTCACTTCCATTATGATTTTCACCTTGTAAGCCTACAAATACATCTCCTGCTTTTATTTCTCTTGTATCTCTGCAAAAATTTTCTAAAACTGTATCTAATTCTCCGCATATTAATTTTGCATTACACATTTCTATAACATCTTCTGCTGTAATATTTTTTTCATTATCCATATTATCACCGTCTCTCTTTCTATATTTGACATTATATATGATACTATACAATTTTTCAAGTTATTGTTACTCTCGAAAAAGGAAGACTGCTTTTACACAATCCCCCTTTTTTTATTTTAAGAAAAACTATTTTTCTGCACTTCTATTTGCTATTTCAATTGCCTTTGTTACTATATTTCCACAAGTTTTTGAAGGTACATTTCCCCATCCTCCATCTTGTTTTACCTGTTCATATACTCCTAATTCTTTTGCAATCTCTTCTCTTAAATTTTCTGAAATTACACTTTTGTTTCTAGACATAATTTTGTCCTCCTTGTACTTTTCTTAAGCTTTTCGCTTATAAATATTATTTGCAAATTTCTATAAAAGTATTTTAGAAATTTTTAGTGTGTTAATGTTCCATTTGGAGTATTTACAATTAATAATATATCTTCTTCCTTGCCTGTTTGCGCATTTACATAAACAATGCAATCCATATCATCAAATTTTCCTTTAAATTCCCAACATAATATTTCTGTTTTCCATTCTGTTGGTATTATTGCTAATCCTTCACTATTTATTTTAAGCTTTTTATTTAAATTCTCTTTTGCCTTTTCTTTTGATATTTTAACCTTTTCTATATTTCTTTTATTATGAGAATTTAAGTATCCAGTTGTCTCTATTCCCAATATTTCACCATTATCTAATGCAACTTTTACCTTTATTAGATCTGGATATATTACCACATCATCTTGCAAATATGCATAATTTATTGTTACAATTCCGCTCTCTTTTAAATAATATGTTTCTTTCATATTATCAAATCCTTGGTTTTGTAAAAATTCTTTTCCCTTTTTATTAGCTTCGTCATTTGAAATTAGTTCATCATTTACCTGCCTATCTGCATTCATATAAACTACATGTCCACCTTTTTCTGATACAGAAATAGCAATATTTCTATCTTCATTTTTTAATTTTGCACTAAAATCATAAGATACAATATTACTATTTTCACCTTTTCCATTATATGATATATTTTCTATTTTTTCTTCTCCTATAAATTTTTGTGCTATTTCTTTTGCTTTTTCTTCATCTATATTATCTCCTGTTAACCCTTTTTTCTCTTTAGTTGTAATATGCTCTGAAAATGCTCCATCATATATTAAACCAGAATACTCATGGAAATTTTCCTCTAAGCTTCCAAAACTGTCTTTGGATATATTACTAACTTGCTGTGCAAATACAAAATTGTCTTTTTTAGTAATATCTCCCCATTTAATTTTTCCTTCACCCATCTCTACAGATAACTGATTTAATGTATTTTCTAAATCTACACTATATCTATGCAAGTCCTCTAAGTTTTTTATATCTTCTTTTGATAAATCTTCTCCATTAATGTTTTTTCGTGATAATGAATAACTATAATCACTTACCTGGTTTAAAAATTTAGCAGTTTGTTGTAGCTCATTACTTTCAATTGGAAGTTGTGTTAAATATGCACTCGCCAAATTTGCTTCTCTCCATACATTTGTTAATGTTTCTGCCCCATGCTCGGCAGAATTTGTTATTTGAGATTTTGCAAGATACGTTTCTACATTTTGTACATAATCAACCAACTGAAAAAATGCCATATTATATGAATTCTCTGACGCTTGCTTAAACTCTTTCTTAACATTGTATGTGTATATACCTAATATTATTAGCATAGCTACTAACACTACAATAACAGATACCATCTGTTTATTTTTCAAATTCTTTTCCCAATTTATTAATTTACTTTTAAAATTTTCCAAAAAATCATTCCCTTCTCATATCTTTTAACTATTTTGCTCCTTTTTTATTAAATTATTCTTTAAATTTTATTAATTTTTTGATATTTTTCTTATTTTATGTTAAAATATCAATGTAAAAATAATTTTGATATATGGGAGTAATTATGAAAAAAGTTCTTATATTTTATGCGTCTTACGGTGGTGGACATTTATCAGCTGCAATGACTATAAAAAAATATTTAGATGAACATTATTCTGATGTCGAAACTGA
>CANQHH010000023.1 GCA_947623615.1 uncultured Clostridia bacterium
TTTGCATGACAATACCCTTCTCTACTTGTATTTATGAAGTCATTTCTTAAATCTTCTGTATTTGCATGAGCAATACTATGTAATATTCCATCAAGTTTACCATAATCTTTTTTTATTTCTTCAAATGTATGCTTTATATCATCATCATTTGAAACATTACATTCATAAGCTTTTGCATTAGGTATTTCTTCTTTAATTAAACTTTCTATCTTTTCTCTGTTTTCTTCTCCATGGAAAGTAAACAATACATTTGCTCCATTTTCGTATGCAGATATTGCGGCTCCCCATGCAATACTCCACTTATTTCTTATTCCCATTATTAATATTGTCTTATCTTTTAATATCATTTTATCCTTCTCCCTTTTTTTGTTTTATTAATATATATTACATATTTCTAAATTTATTATATCTTTGTTCTAATAATTGTTCAATATCTAATTTAGATAATTCATCTACAATTTCTATAATTCGCTCTCTCATATTTTCTGACATCTCTTTTACATTTTTTCTAGCATTTCCACCAGGCTCATCTAAGATCTCATCAATAATATGTAAATCATATAAGTCTTGCGCTGTTAATTTCATTTTTTTAGCTGCCTCTTCTGCTCTGGAACTGTCTTTCCATAAAATGCTAGCATAACCTTCTGGCGACAAAATAGAATATATAGAATTTTCAAGCATTAAAATTCTGTCTCCAACTCCAATTGCAAGTGCACCTCCGCTAGAGCCTTCACCAATAACTATTGATATTATTGGCACTTTTAATGTAGACATTTCCATTAAATTTCTGGCAATTGCCTCCCCTTGGCCTCTTTCTTCAGCACCAATTCCAGGATATGCTCCTTTTGTATCAATAAATGTAATGATTGGTCTATTAAATTTTTCAGCTTGTTTCATAAATCTCAATGCTTTTCTGTAAGCCTCAGGATTTGGCATTCCAAAATTTCTTTCAATGTTTTCCTTCGTAGTTCTACCTTTCTGCTCTCCTATAAATGTATAACTTTTACCATCTATTTTTCCTATTCCACAAACTATAGATTTATCATCTTTATAGTATCTATCACCATGTAATTCAACATATTCATCAAAAATATTATTTATATAATCTAATGCTGTAGGTCTTTTTACATCTCTGGCTATTTTTACTTTTTCTATTGGAGATAATTTTGAATCATTTTCATCACTATTATTGCTTTCATTATTACTATCAGTACTATCTAAATTCAAATCAGACCTGTCCCTTTTACCTTTTTTTAAGGATTTGGACCCGTCCCCAATTAATTGACTTAAGACTTTTTTGATTTCTTTGCGTTCTACAACTTTGTCTATGAATCCGTGGTCAAGTAAAAACTCGGCTGTTTGGAAGCCTTCTGGAAGTTCTTGACCTATTGTTTGCTTTATTACTCTTGGGCCTGCAAAACCTATCATCGACTTTGATTCGGCAAGTATAATATCTCCTAACATCGCAAAACTTGCTGTAACACCTCCGTATGTTGGGTCTGTTAATACAGATATATACAAATTACCAGCTTCATGTAGCTTCGCTACAGCTGATGAAGTTTTTGCCATTTGCATTAATGAAACCATTCCTTCCTGCATTCTGGCACCACCTGAAGCACAAAATATGATAATCGGTAATTTTAACTCAATGGCCTTTTCTATAGAATAAGTTATCTTCTCTCCAACAACTTTTCCCATGCTTCCCATCATAAAATTACTATCCATTACACATATTACAACTTTGTTTGAATCTATTTCTCCTATTCCACATTTTACCGCTTCATCTAATCCTGTTTTTTCTTTTAATGCTTCTAGTTTTTTTACATATTCTGGCATTTCTAAAGGATTATCTGTTTTTATGTCTAACTCAAATTCTTCAAATGTTCCTTCATCTATTATTTGCGCTATTCTTCTCCTACTAGATAGTCTGAAATTATGCCCACAATTTGGACATACGCTATAATTTTTATGTAAGTCTTCTTTATATAATATTTGTTTACATGATTCGCATTTTACCCATTTTCCAACAGGTATATCACTCCTACTTTTATCCTCTTTATTTTCGTCTTTATCATTATAATCTATTCTCTTTTTAATCTTATCAATAACCATTATTTTAATTCCTTTTCAATAAATGAAGTATCATAATCATTTTCTATAAATTTTTTATTTGTAAGTATTTTAAATAAAAAGTCTATATTTGTATCAATTCCTTCTATTACACATTCTTCTAAGGCTCTTTTCATTTTTGCAATTGCCTCAGCTCTATCTTCTCCATGTACAATTATTTTCGCTATCATAGAATCATATACCGGTGGAATTGTATATCCAGAATATACTGCCGTATCTACCCTTACTCCATTTCCTCCTGGTAAATTCAATTCACTTATCTTACCTGGACATGGTCTGAAATTTTTATCTGGATTTTCGGCATTTATTCTACACTCTATACTGTGTCCCTTTATATTTATATCTCTTTGTGAAAATTTCAATTTTTCTCCAGATGCAATTCTTATTTGCTCTTTTAATATATCTACTCCTGTTACCCATTCTGTTACAGGATGCTCTACCTGTATTCTTGTATTCATTTCCATAAAATAGAAATTTTTGTCTTTATCTACTAAAAATTCTATTGTTCCTGCATTTGTATAATTTGATGCTTTTACGGCTCGTATTGCCGCTTTTCCCATCTTACTTCTTAATTCTTCATTCAAAATCATAGATGGACTTTCCTCTAAAACCTTTTGATTTCTTCTTTGCACTGTACAGTCTCTTTCTCCTAAATGCACAACATTTCCAAATTCATCTGCTAATACTTGAACTTCTACATGTCGTGGATTTACTATAAACTTTTCCATATATATGGAATCATCATTAAATGAAACTTTGGCTTCCTGTTTTACCAAATTAAATGCATTTTCCATTTCAGATTCAAAATCAACTCTTCGTATTCCTTTTCCTCCACCTCCTGATGATGCTTTTAATAAAACTGGATAACCTATCTCTTTAGCACATTTTATTGCATCTTTTACATCCTCTATACAACCATTAGAACCAGGAACTACTGGCACTTTTGCTTCTTTCATTAATTGCTTACTATTTGATTTATTTCCCATCAAATCAATTACATTATATGATGGACCTATAAATTTCAAATTACTTTCTTCACACATTTTTGCAAAACTTGCACTTTCAGATAAGAACCCAAAACCTGGATGCACACTATCACAGTTTGTTGTACATGCAGCTTCTAATATATTTTGAATATTTAAATAACTTTTAGAAGATATTGCAGGACCTACACATACTGCTTCATCTGCAAGCTTTGTATGTAATGCATCTTTGTCTGCCTCTGAATAAATAGCTACTGTCTTTATATTTAACTCTTTGCATGCTCTTATTATTCTTACCGCTATCTCTCCACGATTTGCAATTAAAACTTTTTTAAGCATGATGTTTCCTCCTTATTTATACAATTGCAAAAGTTAGCTCTCCTTTTACTGCTACTTTTCCATCAACTGTCGCTATAGCTTCACCTACTCCTATAGGACCTTTTTGTTTTATAATTTTAACTTCTAATTTTAATACATCTCCTGGAACTACTTGCTTTTTAAATCTTAATTTATCTATTCCTCCAAATAATGCATTTTTACCTTTGTTTTCTTCTTTTGAAAGTATTGCAACTGCACCTGTTTGTGCCAATGCTTCAACTATTAAAACTCCTGGCATTATAGGGTTTCCTTGAAAATGACCTTGAAAATGCATTTCATTTATACATACATTTTTATATGCTACACAACTTTCTCCTGGAACATATTCTTCTACCCTATCTATCATTAAAAATGGTGCTCTTTGCGGAATAATTTTCATAATTTCATTAATATCTAACATCATTTTTACCTCTTTACTATTTTATTTTGAATAATGATTTGCCATAATCACACATTTCTCCATCTTTTAAGCATATCTCTACAATTTCACCATCAAATTCTGATTCAATTTCATTCATTAATTTCATTGCCTCAACAATGCATAATGTATCTCCTTTTTTTACTTTTTGTCCTATTTCAACATATGGCTTAGCATCTGGAGATGGTTTTGAGTAAAATGTGCCTACCATAGGTGATTTAACTATTTTATACTCTTCTTTCTTTTCATCTTTTCCTACATTAACATTTTCTGAGTTATTTATTATATTAGTATTAGTTGTAGGTGTTTGTATCATTGGAAGTGGTATACCATGTTGTACATCTGGTAAAATATTTCCCTCTTTACCCTTCTTCATGCTTATTTTTATACCATCTGGAAACTCTATATTTAATTCATCTATTTTAGAATTTCCCATATCATCAATCAATCTTTTTATTTCATCATAATTCATTTTATTTTACATCCCTTCAACATATTCTTTTAATATAATTGTACCATTATGTCCACCAAATCCTAAAGAATTTGACATTGCATATTTAACAGCAACTTTTCTACCTTCATTTGGTACTACATCTAAATCACATTCTTCATCTGGTACTTTATAATTAATTGTAGCAGGTACAAAACCTTCTTCAATAGCCTTTGCACATACTATTGCTTCTACTGCTCCTGCTGCTCCTAAAAGATGTCCAGTATGACCTTTAGTTGAGCTAACCATTACCTTTTTAGCAACATCCTCGCCTAAAGCTGTTTTTATAGCATCTGTCTCGCATGAATCATTTAAATGTGTTGATGTACCATGTGCATTTATATATGTTATTTCTTCAGGTTTTACATTTGCTTCTTTCATAGCAAGTATCATTGCTCTTGCTCCACCTTCTCCTTTTGGAGCTGGTGATGTTATATGATAACTATCAGATGTTGCACCATATCCAACTATTTCCGCATAGATTTTAGCTCCTCTTTGTTTTGCATGTTCTAATTCTTCTAGTATTACTATTCCAGCACCTTCTCCCATAACAAATCCACTTCTTTCTTTGTCAAATGGAATACTTGCTCTGTTTTTATCTGTTGCTTGTGTTAATGCTTTTATATTAGTAAAACCTGCAACTCCTGTTGGAGTAATTGGAGCTTCTGTTCCTCCTGCTACTACTACGTCCTGATATCCATGTTTTATCATTCTATAACTTTCACCTATACAGTTAGTTGCTGTGGCACATGCTGTTACCATTGCAATTGATTCACCTTTTGCTCCTAACTCTATAGCAACATTTCCTGTAGCCATATTTACTATACTCATTGGAATATACATTGGAGATAATCTATCAGGTCCTTTTGTGTATAAAGTTATATTATCTCTTTCTATTGTTTCAAGTCCTCCTATTCCAGAACCTAAAATAACACCTACTCTTTCCATATTTTCTTTTTCTTTATCTAATCCACTATTTTTCCAAGCTTCTCTTGCAGCAACAACTGCATACGCAGAAAAATTATCCATTCTTTTAGCTGCTCTTCTATCAAAATGATCTTCTGCATTATACCCTTTTATTTCAGCTGCTAATTTTACTTTATAATTTGTTGTGTCAAAATGTGTAATTTCATCTATTCCACATTTTCCCTCTTTAATTCCTTTCCAGAATTCTTCAACATTATTTCCTATTGGAGTTAAAGCTCCCATTCCAGTAATTACGACTCTTCTTTCCATTTTTTACTAACCTCCATCTAAATCATACCACCGTCTACGTTTATAACCTGCCCTGTAATATATGTACTATCTTCACCTGCAAGAAATGCAACAACTTTTGCAACTTCTTTTGCAGTTCCCATTCTTTTTAATGGTATTTGTGAATTTATATTTTCTTTAACATTATCAGGTAAAACTTTTGTCATATCTGTATTTATAAAGCCAGGTGCAATTGCATTAACTAATATATTTCTACTTGCAACTTCTTTTGCTAAACTCTTTGTAAAACCTATTATTCCAGCCTTAGAAGCAGAATAGTTAGTTTGACCAGCATTGCCTGCAACACCTACAACAGATGATATATTTATAATTCTTCCTGACTTTTGTTTAATCATATATGGTATAACATTTCTAGTTACATTAAATGTTCCAGTTAAATTTACATCAATAACTGATTCAAAATCTTCCTTTTTCATCCTCATTATTAGCCCATCTTTTGTTATTCCAGCGTTATTCACAAGAACATCTATTTTTCCAAACTCTTTTTCCACATTTTCCACCATTTTCTCGCAGTCTTCAAAGCTTGAAACATCGCCTTGTACAAAAAAACTTTTTACCCCATTTTCTTCAATTTCTTTTTTTACTTCTTCTAATTCACTTGTTTCTTTCCTATAATTTACAGCTATATCAAATCCTCTTTTAGATAATTCTAAAGCTATTTCTTTTCCAATTCCTCTTGTCGCTCCTGTTATAAAAGCTATCATAACATTCACCCTTCCTCTCTTCCATTATATTTATTTAATTCTTCTAATGAGTTTTTTAAAGTTTTCTCATCTTCTATATTTAAAATTTTAGCTTCCATATTTTTCTTTTTACATACTTTTTTTACAAAACCTGATAACACTTTTCCGAGGTCCTACTTCTATAAATGTATCAATTCCCATATCTAACATGCTTTCTATGCATTTACTAAATTTTACAGGATTTATAACATGCATTGATAATATTTCTTTAATATTATCTTCTGCCATATATTTTTCCCCATTAATATTTTTTATTACATCTACTTTAGGTGAATTTATAGAAATATTTTTTAACTCATCTTTCAACCTCTCTGATGCATCTTTTAACTTTTCAGTATGAAAAGGTCCACTAGTTTTTAATTCCACAACTCTTTTAGCACCAGCATCTTTCGCAATTTCCATAACTTTTTGTACTGCTTGCCTTTCTCCTGAAATTGCCACTTGACCAGGGCAATTAAAATTTACTGCTCTTACAAATGCATTTTCATTTTCCTCGCAAACTTTATTACAAACATCTTCTACTTCTTCATCTTCTAAACCTATTATAGCTGACATTGCCCAATCTCCATCTGGTACAAAATTTTGCATTAGTTCTCCTCTTCTTTTTACTAGCTTAGCTCCTTCTTCTAAAGAAAAAACATCAGCATAAGTTAAAGCAGTATATTCTCCTAAACTTAATCCTGCAACAGCTTGTGCTTTTATCCCTTCACTTTTCAATATTTCTAAAATTCCCATACTCATTGTGAATATAGCAATTTGAGTATTTTTTGTTTCATTTAATTCTTCTTGAGATCTGCAAAAAGTTATATCCTCTAATGATAAATCAACCGCATTATCTATTTTTTTATATACACTTTTTACTTGTTCATATTTATCATATAAGTCTTTTCCCATTCCTTGAACTTGTGCTCCTTGTCCTGGAAAAATAAATCCGATTTTCATATTATCATCCTTTCTATATTTCTAACAATACACTTCCTAAATTCAGACCCCCTCCATATCCAACTATAATTACTTTATCTCCATTATGCAATAGATTTTCTTCTTCCATTTGATATAAAGCAATTGGAATACTCGCATTAAATGTATTTCCTTTTTCTTCTATATTAACATATATTTTTTGCTTTTCTATTCCTAACCTATTAGCAATACTTTTCATTATTCTAATATTAGACTGATGTGGAATAATATATTTAATTTCTTCGTTATTTATATTATTTTCCTTCATCAACTCTTTTATATTTTCTGATACTTTTATAGTTCCAAACTTATATATTTTTTTACCTTCCATATATATGTTCTCATTTGTTGAACATGTTAAAATATCGCCTTCTTGCCCTATACTTTCAATATTACTACAATATATTTTACTTTCTTCGCATTTACCTAATAAAGTAGCTCCTGCTCCATCTCCTAAAAGTATTGATGTATTAATATCATTTATATCTAAATATTTTGATAAAACTTCTACTCCAACAACCAATCCATATTGAATTTTACCTGATGCTATATATAATCTTACTATGTCTAATCCATTTATATAACCACTACAACCTGATGAAATATCTATACAAAAACATTTTTTTATATTCAATGCTTTTTGAATTTCAAATGAAATTCCTGGCATCATCTTTTCGTTTGTAGTTGATGCAACAACTATACAATCTATTTTTTGTGCATCAAACTTTTTATCCTCTAATAATTTCTTTGTTGCCTCTATTGCCATATATGAAGCACTTTCATCCTTTGCCCAGTATCTACTTTTTATTCCAGTCCTTTTATAAATCCAATTTTCTTCTAAATTGAATTTGTTATTAAAAAAATCATTTTCTACTTTATTTTCTGGTAAATAAATCGCATTCCCTATAATTTTTACTGAATTCATATTTTACCCCTATTATGAAGTTATTTTATCACTGACACATTATATAATATTTTTCTAGTTTTTGCACTAGACTGACCGGTCAAAAAAACACTCTAATTTTAGAAATTAGAGTGTTTTTAACTATTTTTTTATTGTGGTAATACTATTTTTAATCCAATTTTTATAAAGTTTGGTGTTTTTATTTTATTTAAGCTTACTAATTTTTTTACTGTTGTATTATATTTTTTAGCTATTTTGCTTAATGTATCACCTTTTTTTACTGTATATGTTTTTTTAGCTTTGCTTATTTTAGCACTTTTTACTTGGCTATCATATCCTATTACTTCTTTTCCATTTACTGTTTTAAATGCTACAACTTTGAAGTAATATGTTGTTCCTTCTTTTAATCCTGTTTTTGTATATTTTAATGTTTTTCCATTATCTTTGAATGTTCTTATTCTTGTATATTTTCCATTTTTGCTTGTTGACATGTAAACTCTAAATCCTGTTGCTCCATCAACTTTCTTCCAGCTAATTGTTGCTTTTTTGTTTCCTGCTACTACTGTAACTGCTGGTGTTTTTGTTTTTGTTGATGTTGATACTATTGATGAATATGATCCGTAGTTCTTTTTTCCGTTTATATTTACATATGGTCTAACTTTGAAATAATAAGCTGTTCCTGCTTTTAATCCTGTTTTTTGATATTGTACAGTTGAATCTTTTGTAACTGTTTTTATTTTTGTATATTTTCCGTTTTTGCTTGTTGCCATATATATTTCATATCCGCTTGCTCCAACTGATTTATTCCATTTTAATGTGATTGCTGTTTTTGTTTGTCCTTTAACTGTTGCACTTACTTTTTTAGGTAAAATTATAAATGTTCTTGTTAATGTTCCAGTATAATCTCCTGCTCCCTTTACTGTTAATGTTGCCATTCCTGGTTTTACATTGTTTACATAGCTTACATTAAAGTCTTTTTTATCTTTTAATGTAACTCCATTTACTTTTACTACTATTCCACCTTGTTTTAAATTCTTTCCTGTATATACTCTTGTTATTATTCCTGATACATTAGCTTTTCCTATATCTATATAATCTGCTTTTTCTTCTTCTACAATTTTTTCAAAATCTGTTGTTAATGTTAATTCTTCTTTTATTGCTTCATCAGCACTAAAATATTCGTCTCCTTTTTTGAATCCTTTGAATGTATATCCTTCTTTTTCAATTAATTTTGCATATTCTGGTATATCTTTTAATGTTTGTCCATATTCTACTTCATACTCTGTTCCATCTATTGTTACTTTATATGTATTTATTTTGTAATGTGGTCTTAATGTAATATTTTCTGTTACAGCATCTTCTTCATTATATTTAGTATATTCGCTTTCTTGAACAAATTTCTCGTAATAATCAACTGTATATCCTTCTTTAGCTGTTATTTCTTTTAATTTTGCTTGTTCTCCCTCTGTTAAGCTTGAAGGGAATTTGTCTGTATCCTTTGTTAATGTAAAGTCTACATCATTTACTGTAACTGTAACTGTATTTTCTGATAATATTTGGTTTTCTCCTCCAAAAGCTGGTACAAATACACCACCTTCAACAAATTTTTGTCCTTTTGGATCTGCCTTTAATGCTTCAGATAATACGATTGCTTCTTTTGTTTTTTCTTCTTTAGATGCTTCTGCCTCAAATTGTCCATCTTTTATTGAAATACTTTCTATTTTGTCAGTAGCATCACCATACTCTTCTATTACTGCATTGTTTTCACTTGTATATGTTCCACCATCTACTGTAAGTTTAACTTTACCAGTATATTGTTCATTTGATTCTATTTGAATTGCAGCACCTGTTGGTTCATATCCACTTGGAGCTGAACTTGGTGCTTTATATTCTCCATCACCTGTTACATTAGCATTTGTTAATTTTAATTCACCTGATTTTGTAATAATTCCTGATGCACCTTTTATTGTTGCACCATTAACATTAATTGTAGAAAGTCCTGCTTGATAAATTCCTGCTCCAACTTCACTAGTTATTTTTGCAGTTTCTTCAACATTTATTACAACATCGCCTTCTTTTATTGTACCATAAGTTGCTATACAATTCTTAGCTATTCCAATTTCTTCACCAGCTGGTGCTACACTTTCTAATGTTCCTTTAACAGTTACTGTTGTTCCATAATTTTTTCCACTATTATTTTCACTTACCATTAAAAGAGAGTCACCTTTTATTGTAACATCACTTTCAATTGTTAACTCAGTTTTATCATTACCTTTTGATTCTGCACCATATACATATATCATGTGTGCCTTATTTTGATTGCTTGATTCTCTTTCAATAGTTCCATTTTTTATTGTTAATGAACCCTTTTTTAGATTAATAATACGATTATTATCACCTGTTGTACCTATTAATTTATGTTGATTTAAATCTAGAACCACTTTATTTTCTAGACTAAGATCCAATACCTGCTCTACAGTTATATCTTTTCCCAATTTAATAGTTACCTCTTCATTGGCAGCTGATGTAAAAGCTTCTTTCAAATTTTCAGCATCTTCTACTGTTTTTTCTGTTACCGCACTTACTTTTACTGTTAATAAGTTTAAAAACATAGCTACTATAACTGCGATACTTATAATAATTCTTTTATTTTTCACTTTAAATTCCTCCCTATTTTTTTATTTTTTTAATCTTTTGATTTTTATTACTTTCCTCCTTTCTTTTTTCATATATATAATGTTAAAATATTAAAATCAATTTTTTGTAGAATACTTTTTCTTTTTTTGCATTGTCATTTTATCATTTATAGCTATATTTGTAAATATTTTTACGCCCATGAAAAAATAGGGTATTTTTTACAATATCCTATTTGGGGTACATTAAATAAAGGCTTTTTGCCTTTATTTATTTCACTATTTTGTTTTATTAAATTTTTTTCTACTTTAAATAAACTGATTCTTGTTCCGCTAAAGATAATGATATATATATAGAACCATAAGGGTTTCCGCTGTTTTTACTTTTCTATTATTTTCCATGTTTTTCAATCCCCCTATACTCTAAATCTATCTATATATTCAAGCTTTAATTTTTCATTTTAATTAATCTACTTTTTGCAACTATATTTTACACTACTATAATTTCATTTTCAAGCATTTCTTCAATATTTACGTAAAAATCTCGAAAATTACACATATAGAAGTCAATTTGTCAAAAAAACACCCTAATTTAAAAATTAGGGTGTTTTTAACTATTTTTTTATTGTGGTAATACTATTTTTAATCCAATTTTTATAAAGTTTGGTGTTTTTATTTTAT
>CANQHH010000024.1 GCA_947623615.1 uncultured Clostridia bacterium
TCTCCATTTAATAATCTTGTTAAATGATCATTAAACAAATCTAAATCTATTGCATTAAGTTGTTCAAAATCGTAGTCACCATTTTCATCTCTTGGAGTTTGATCTCTTTCAACAAAATAATTATCCACTGATATTGTAACAGGTTTTACTCCATTTAATTTTAACTGTATTCCTAATCTTTTAGCAAATGTTGTCTTTCCTGATGAAGAAGGACCTGCTATTAATACCATTTTTATTCCTCTTTTTTTAACTATACTATCAGCTATATCTGATATTTTCTTTTCATGCAATGCTTCTGCAAGTAATACTACTTCTTTTTGTTGCCCTTTATTAATTCTTTGATTTAGTTTATATACCGTATTTATTCCAAGTATCGAATATATGTCATCATACTCCTCTAATGTGCTAAGTAATTTCTTTGTTTCTTTATATTCTGTTATTTCTTCTGTATCATTTTTATCTGGATACCTTAGTAAAAAACCATCTTGATATTTTATTATCTCAAAATTCTTTATATATCCAGTACTTATTGGCATTACTCCATAAAAATAGTTAAAATATCCTTCACAAAAATATAATGAAACTTCATCTTTATATTTATTTTCTAATTGTAATTTTCCTCTTAATGTTCTTTCCTTTTCATAAAATTTTTCAGCTTCTTCTTTTGTCATTTCTACTTTTTTTATTTCTATATTTTCTTCTATAAATTCTCTAATTCTTTTGTCTATTTTATTTATCATTTCATCTGTAACTTCCATATTATCTAATGTACAATAAACAGAATTAGATAATTGAAAATTTACTGTTATTAAGGCTTTTGGATATATTTCATCAAATGCTTTACCCATAATATACAGTAATCCTCTTTCATAGACTCTTCTGCCATCTTTCACATCTATATATAATGGTTCTACTTTATCTCCTTCGTTTATTTCATAATTTAAACTTTTGACTTCATTATTACATTTACATGCAATAACTTTATCTATTCCCTTATTGTTAAAATATTCTAGTGCCTTCATCTATTTCCTCCTTGTATATTAACTCATTTTTTCTTTAATTTTAACCATTTGATTTAAAGCATCAATTGGAGTTAGTTCATTTATATTTATCTTATCTATTTCATGTGCTATTTCAGCTAATTTATAATTATATAAATCTAATTGTCCTTCAGCAACCTGCTTATTTTCCTTTATTTGATTCTTTTCTCCTAATATACTTTTCCTTTCTAAACTCCTCAATATTTCATTTGCTCTTTTAGTAACCATTTGTGGAACACCTGCTAATTTAGCAACATGAACACCATAACTTTCATCTGTCCCTCCAGGTACTATCTTTCTTAAAAATATTACATCTTCGCCTTTTTCTTTTACTGCAATAGAATAATTCTTTACTCCTGGTATTTTCTCTTCAAGTTTAGTTAATTCATGATAATGAGTTGCAAATAGTGTTTTTGCTCCACATTTTTCATTATCTGACATATACTCAGCAACTGCCCAAGCAATTGATAATCCATCATATGTAGAAGTACCTCTTCCGATTTCATCTAAAATTACTAAACTCTTTTTAGTCGCTTCTTTTAGTATAGTAGCAACTTCCATCATTTCTACCATAAATGTACTTTGACCCATGCTTAAATCATCTGACGCACCAACTCTAGTAAATATTTTATCTACAATACCTATTTGTGCATATGATGCAGGTACAAAGCTTCCACATTGTGCCATTAATGTAATTAATGCAACTTGTCTCATATATGTAGATTTACCTGCCATATTAGGTCCTGTTATTATTGATAATCTATTATCTTCTTCATCTAAATATGTATCATTTTGCACAAAAGTTCCACTTGGTAACATCTTTTCTATTACAGGATGTCTTCCATCTTTTATGTCTATTGTACCACTATCATCAACTAATGGTTTTACATAGTTTTGCTCTTCAGCTACTTTTGCAAAAGAACATAAAACATCAAGTATTGATATAACATTCGCAGATTTTTGTAATCTTTGTATTTCCTTTTCTATTTTATTTCTTATCTCAATAAATTCATTATATTCAAGATTTACAACTCTTTCTTGCGCTCCTAATATCTGATTTTCTAAGTTTTTAAGTTCTTCTGTTATATATCTTTCTCCATTTGTTAATGTTTGTTTCCTTATATATCTTTCAGGTACTAATGACATATTTGATTTTGTAACTTCAATATAATAACCAAAAACTTTATTAAATCCTATTTTTAAGTTTTTTATTCCAGTTTCTTCTCTTTCTTTATTTTCTAACTGTATAAGCCAATTTTTTCCCTCTGTTGTTGCTAATTTCAATTTGTCTATTTCTTCATTATATCCTAATTTTATAATTCCACCTTCTTTTAATGTAATTGGTGGATCTTCTATTATTGACTCTTCAATTATTTTATATACATCTTGTAACTCATCTAATTGCTCATATAAAGAATTAAGCATATCTGTTTTGATATTAGACAATATCTTTTTTATATATGGTAATTGTTTTAAAGAGTTTTTTAATGATACTAATTCTCTAGCATTTACATTTCCATAAGAAATTTTTCCAACCAGTCTCTCTATATCATATACTTTTTTTAGCAAGTCTATTATTTCTTCCCTTAGCATAAGATTGTTTTTTAGTTCTTCAACCGCTTCTAATCTTCCATTTATTTGTTTTATATCTATTAAAGGATTACTAAGCCATCTTCTTATAAGTCTCCCCCCCATCGCTGTTGCTGTTTTATCTAATACCCATAGCAATGTTCCCTTTTTACTTTTATCTCTCATCTTTTCGGTTATTTCTAGGTTTCTTCTTGCATTTATATCTAATGCCATAAATTTAGTTGTATTATATACTACCAATTTATTTATATGATCTAACGAATTTTTTTGAGTATCTTGCAAATATTTTAAAAGTGCATTTGTAGATGACACACATAAAGCATACTCTTCCAATGTTTTTATCTCATTTTCTGTTTCATCAACTAAACTATATTTTTCATTTAAAGCTTCATAGTTACTTGAAAATTCCACTTCTTCTAGTTTTGTTATATATACTTCAAATCTTTCTCTAATTTTCTTTATTTCCTCAGTACATTCATACATCATAGGATTAACTATTATTTCTGCAGGATTATATTTTGATAGTTCGTCCATTAATATAGAAAAATTGTTATTATCTTTTATTTGAGTGGTTCTAAAATCACCTGTCGACACATCACAAACTGTTACACCATAGAAAATACCATTTTTAAAAATACTCATAATATAGTTATTCTTTTTGTCCTCTAACAAATTAGATTCCATAACAGTACCTGGAGTTACAATTCTTATAACTTCTCTTTTTACCATGCCCTTTGCTTTTTTGGGGTCTTCAACTTGTTCACAAATTGCAACTTTATAACCTTTTGTTATTAATTTTGATATGTAATTATCAGCTGCATGATATGGCACTCCACACATTGGGGCTCTTTCCTCTTGCCCACACTCTTTTCCTGTTAATGTTATTTCTAGTTCTCTTGACACAGTTAAAGCATCATCAAAAAACATTTCATAGAAGTCACCTAGTCTATAAAATAAAATACAATCTTTATATTCTTCTTTCGTGTCCAAATAGTGTTGCATCATAGGTGAAAACTCTGCCATATTATCTACTTCCTTTCTCCTTTTAAATACCACATATGTTCCGAAATAATTTCTACATCAATAAACTTTCCAATAAGGCTATCCTCTCCGTTAAAAACAACTACTTTATTAGAATCAGTTCTTCCTGTTAACATATTTTCATTATTTTTACTATATCCTTCCACAAGAATATTTTGTATTGTTCCAATATATTTTTTGTTATTTTGTGCCATTTGCATTTCATACAATTCCTTTAATCTGTCAAATCTCTTATGCTTTATTTCCTCTGGCACTTGATTTTCCATTTTGTCTGCTGGAGTTCCTACTCTTCTTGAATATATAAACATAAAAACTTGTTCAAAACCTACTTTTCTTACTACATTCAAAGTATCTTCGAAATCTTCTTCTGTTTCTCCTGGAAAACCTACTATAATATCTGTTGAAAATTTCACATCAGGTATTCTTTCTTTCATTTTATCTACCAAATTCAAATACTGTTCTTTTGTATATTTTCTGTTCATTACTTTTAATATTTCTGTACTTCCAGATTGAAGTGGTAAATGTATAAGTTTACTTACTTTTTTACATGTACTAATTGCTTCTATTACATCATCAGTAAAATCCTTTGGGTGTGGAGATATAAATCTTATCTTTTCAATTCCTTCAACTTTATTAACTTCTTTTAAAAGCTTAGCAAATGAATCTATACCACTTACCTCATTTTTAGATTTCTCTACTACCATATATGAATTAACATTTTGACCTAATAACGTAATTTCTTTATAGCCTTTATCTGCTAATTCCTTTATTTCTTCTAAAATATCATTTGCATCTCTGCTTCTTTCTCTTCCTCTTACATATGGTACTATACAATAACTACAAAAATTATTACATCCATTCATAATGGTAACAGATGCACGTATATTATCATTTCTCTTTATTGGTAAACCTTCTATAATTTCTCCATCTATATCAATAATATCATCTATTCTTTTCTGTTCAATTATTGCTTTATATAAATCCTGTGGAAATTTATGTAATGTATGTGTACCAAAAATAACATCATATTTATAGCTCTTTTTTATTTTTTCTACAATGTGCTTTTCTTGCATCATACAACCACCTATTGCAATGATTGTACCTTTTTCTTCTTTTAATCTTTTTACTTCACCTAATTTTCCAAATAACTTCTCTTCTGCATTTTCCCTTACACAACATGTATTAAAAATAACTAAATCTGCATCTTGCATATTCTCAGTTCTTTTATAATTCATTTCCTCTAACATTCCACATATTTTTTCAGAATCATTTTCGTTTAATTGGCATCCCATAGTTAATATATAGTACGCATAATCTCTATCTTTATTTAATTCTTTTACCTTTTGCATATAATCTAACTGCTTTGTTATATTTACTTTTTCCAACTTAATTCCTCCAATTGTCATTATATTCTAAACTATTTCGCATATTAAGTCATAATCATCTATATTTACAACTTTACATTTTACAAATTCACCTATATTTAACTTTTGTTTTGCTTTTATATAAACTAAGCCATCTATTTCTGGTACATCCATATAACTTCTACCTATATAGTATTTTTCATCAAACGAAACATCTTCTACTAAAACATCAAAAATATTTCCTATTTTTTCTTCTAAATTATTTTTAGAAATCTCTTGTTGTACTTTCATAATTTTATTATATCTACTTTTTTTAGTCATAGGATGTACTTGATTATCTAATTTCTCAGCTGGTGTTCCATCTTCTTTTGAATATGAAAAACATCCTAACTTATCAAATTTCGCATCACATACAAAATTATATAACTCATCAAAATCCTCTGGTTCTTCACCTGGAAATCCAACCATAACCGTTGTCCTTATTATTACACCTGGTATCTCATTTCTCAATTTATTTATTAGTTTTTTTATACTATCACTATTGCTTTGTCTGTTCATCCTTTTTAAAACAGTATCTGATATATGTTGTATTGGAATATCAAAATATTTACATATTTTATCATTTTCTTTTACCACTTGAATTAATTTATCATCTATCGATTCTGGATAAGCATATAGAAATCTTACCCATTTAATTTTTTCTATTTTACTAATTTCTACTAGCAATTCTGCCAATCTTGACTGACCATAAATATCTATTCCATATTTAGTTGTATCTTGTGCTATTAATATAAGTTCTTTATATCCTTCATTTGCCAATTCTTCAGCCTCTTGTATTATATCTTCCATTTTTCTACTTATCTGAGGTCCTCTTATATATGGAATTGCACAATATGTACACCTATTACTACATCCATCTGCAATTTTTAAATATGCATAAAAATCGCCTGTTGTAATTACTCTATCATTAGTATCATAAAAATCCTTTTTATTATCTTCTTCACCCAATATACTTTCTATTTGTTTCCAAAATGTATGATATTCGCTATATTTAATCCATAAGTCGACCTCTGGTATTTCTTTTTCAAGTTCATCTTTATATCTTTCAACCAAACATCCCATAGCAATTATATATTTACATTTACCATTTTCTTTGTATTGAGCCATTTCCAAAATTGTGTTTATTGCCTCTTCTTTTGCACTTTCTATAAATCCGCATGTGTTTATAACTATTATTTCCGCTTCTTCTGGTCTATTTACAATTTCATATTTATTATCTTTAAAAATTGCAATTGCTTTTTCTGTATCTACTAAATTTTTACTACATCCTAATGATATAAATCCAACTTTCATTTTTATTCTGTCTCCTTTATTTTTTCTTGCTTAATGTCGTCTTTAGTTTATCTATACCTCTTAAAAGTTTATCATATGTTGCTCTGTCAATATCGTTTGTATCACCACTTGCATAGCTTGTTGCTGCACTTTTCATATCTATTAATTCATATCTATTTTCTGCTTGTTGACCATTATCTAAAACGTAAATTGGTGTATAATCTACTTTATTTAAATATACCTCTCCATCTTTTCCACTTTTTCTCAATTCTATATTTAATACAAGCTCTACTTTAGAATCTTCATCTACTAATGTTGATATATATGTACCTATTGAATATGCAATAAATACATTTTTTCCTTCTTTATTTTTTACTATTTCCATTGGTTGAACTACAGATGGATGTGCCCCTATAATAATGTCTGCTCCTTGTTCTACTAAATAATCTGCCATCTTCCTCTGTTCATCACTAACTGTACTAGATGATACATCTCCCCAATGTATCATTACACATATACAATCTGCTCCTTGTTTTTTAGCATATTTCATATCACTCTTTACCTGTTTTTTACTATAAATATTTACTGAATTTAATTCCTTTTTAGTTTTACTTGATTCATTATTAATGCCGTATGTATAAGTTAAAAATGCTATTTTAGTATCTTTAACTTGTTTTATCAATACAGCATTTTTATCATCTAGTTTATCTCCAACAGTATCATATCCTAATTCTTTCAAACATGACTTAGTATCTTTTAATCCTTTTAGTCCACAATCTAAGCTATGATTATGTGCTATTGTTACTACATTTACTCCCGATTTTTTTACTTCCTTTGCAAACTCTTTTGGTGTATTTTTATCTGTATATTTACCACTTGTAAAATTTGTTTCCATTGTTCCCATAACAATATCTGCATTATTTATATATTTAGACACCTTACTAAATACATGTGAAAAATCATATGTTTCCTTTCCGTTAAATTCCACATATCCATCTTTTACCATAGATTCTCCACTCAATATGTCTCCTACAGCTGACATTTTTATTATTTCATCTGTTTCTGAAATATTTTGATTAGCTTGTGAAATATCATCTTCGATTCTTGAAAAAATTTCCTGAGACTGCTGTTCTAACTCTTGCTTCTGTTTAGCTAATAACTGTCTATCTTCATATCTTCTATACCCATTTATTCCAATACACACAATAATTACGCTTAGTAATATCCCTATTATGGTTAAAAAAGTTTTCATATTGAGATATTCTCTTATTTTTCTTCTTCTTTTATTTCTTCTGTTTCTCATCAACTTCACCCACTCTAAAAAATAGAATAAACTTATTTATTGGTTGAACCAAAGCCTCCAACTCTCTCTCCTTGTGCATTGTCATTATCTACTATTAAAAATTTTTGAAATATAGCTTGTCCAATACAATCTCCTTTTTTTATTTCTACATCCTCTCCTTTTACATTTATAAATGCAAACATTATATGCCCATCATTATCAATGTTTCCATAATAATCACTATCTACAATACCTACACTATTTGCAAGAATTAATCCTTTTTTACCTGGATTAGAACTTCTGTTATATAAACATAACATTTCATCTGGTTCCATATATGCTTTTAACCCTGTTTTTATAAGAGTTGGTTTCATACCTGGTTTAAATGCAGGTATTATTGTATCTTCTGCTGCCTCTATATCATACCCTGCTGACCTACTTGTTTTCCTTACTGGCAAATTTATATTTTTATCTTCAAAACCTTTTGCTATTTCAAATCCTCTAATTTTTTCCATTTTTATTCCTCCTTGTTTCATAAAAAAAATTATTATTTCAAATTACTTACATGTTATTATATTATATATTTCTCCAATTGTCACCATTTATTTTCAATTTATTTCTCATACAAAAATTCCAGCGATTTTCACTGGAATTTTGTCTTTCGAGTTTCCACTTTAGAATTTCACTCTTATATATTATAATGAACCAAAGCGTTATTATTCTCCACTTTATTATCAAAACTTCTTTCATTATTATTTTCTATCTCGTTTTCTATAAAATCAGTATAAACTTCTTCATGTTTGCCTTTTCCATTTTTATTATATTCTTTTATAACATTTGAAAGCTCATTTGCAAACTCTTGTAATATTACAATTTTTATTGTTGGTTCTTTTCCATCAATATAATCATCCATTATTTGTTTTAATTTTTTCAAATTTGGTAATTCATCTTGTAATTTATTACTATATCTCTCTGCTCTATCAAGTAATTTTTCTTTTATTGTTACTATATCCTCATTACTTGCGCAAGAGATTCTTTGGAACATTTGAAATACATCATAATACTTAAATATTGGTATCTCCATACATTCTTTATCAAATTTATCATAAAACATTTCCATTTTCATAGGAATACATTTAAATATTTCTTCTGCTTTCTCCATGTACATTTTTTCTTCAAGCTTTGTATTTATCATATTAAAGTAGTTTAATATTTCATCCATATCCTCTGATTGTTCTTCTTCTAACGCTATTCTTGATAACTCTTCTTCAACATTATCACAATAACTCGAAGTAAGTGAAGATATATTCATACCATTTAAGAATACACTTTTTATAGTTTTCATATCATAATTAATCAAGTCTTTTTTTACGAAATATGAAAAATATGCAAAAATTTTAACCATATTTATTAATTCTATTCTTCCATTTTTTACATCATCCATTATTTCTTCAATTACACCTTTAAATTGGTCATCTGATATTTTCCAATATTCCTCAGTTAATAACCTCTTATATGCAGGTAACTGATCTGTATCAACTGTATTTCTTATTACTTCCATATTTTCTTTAAAAACTTTCATATCAAATATACGAGTACGTACATATATTTCAATAAATTTAAAGAATCTATATTCTGCTTTAAAATTATAGTAATAGTTATTATCAAATTCTTTTATATAAAATTGTCTATTATCCATAAATACTCTTGAAGATACAAGTATTGCTTTATATTCTTCGTTATTATTTATATTTACAAACTTATCCTTAGTTATTTTTCCTGATTTTATTTCAAATGAAATAGCAATAGTAAATATAAGAATTGTTTGTAACACTCTATTATTTGTATTTGGATATGACTTATTTACCATATCAAATATTTTCTTAAAATTGGTAAGTGAATGTTTTAAAATTCTTAAGTTTCTTGTTCCACTCTTATTAAAAGTAGATATAATTAAATTTGTATTTTCTCGCAAAAACCTTATAAGTTCTGGATATTTTTCATATCTCATTAGTAATCCATTTATTATATAATTAAATTCTGGCGCATACTCAAATGTTTCACCTATCAGTTTCTCTTTTATTCTTTCATAATCATTTGCCTTATCAAATACATATTCTATTGTATCACGTATTCTCTCCACCATTGGTTTATCTGTTTTTGTATTTAACTCATTTTGTTTATCTAGCAAATATGTCGCAATAAAAGTTTTCATCTCTAGATTACTATTTTTTAATTTAGTCGATAATTCTTTTTCGTTACATATAATTATAGTTTTTATATGATCATGCTCAACAAAATTGTTTATATATCCTAAAATATCTATAACATCTACATTTGCTCTCTCTAAATCATCAAAACACAAAACTTTATCATCTGTTGAGAAGAAATCACCATAATCGATTCTATCTCCATTTTGAGTAACTCCAAAGAAATTAGCCATATCTAGTCCTGTTTTTGCATATTCAGGAATTGTTGATACACCACTTGATTCCATGAATTTTTTTAGATTTTTATCCATTAATTGTGTAGTTTCTATAAATATTTTCTTACTTATTTCCTCTAAGTTTGAAATACCATATAAAGACATATATATAGGGGTAAATCTTTTTCCATTTAATTGCATAGATTCAATTTTAGGTCTAATTTTATTGTTCCAAAAATATGTTTTTCCGCTTCCCCATTCACCATTTATCATAATTGCATAGTCAGTATAATCTGATCTAATATAATCTAATATGCTTTCAACTAAATCTTCCATTTTCCGCTTTCCTTTCTTTAATCTTTTGCTATTGTAATTATTCCAATTTTATTTGCTGCCACAAGCATCTTTTTACATTCATTTACAGTTGAGCCTGTAGTATAAATATCATCTAAAATAACAATATTCTTTCCTCGAATTTTCTCCTCATTAGCCACTATATACGCATCTTGTACATTTTTATTTCTCTCATTTTTACCAAGTGAACTCTGCATTTCCGTGTTTACACACTTTTTTAACACATCTACATATATCTGCAATCCCATTTTTTTCGCTAGTTCCTTCGCTATAAGCTCACTCTGATTATATCCTCTTGTTTTCCTTCTTTTATTATGTATCGGAACTGGGATAATTATATCATATTTTTTCAAAAAATCACAACATTTTTTATTTTTTTCAAAAATTTCACAAAACATTTTATATAAATATGATTTATCATTAAATTTATATGAAATTAATTTATCTCTAATTATTCCTTCATATTTTAATAAGTGCAATATATCATCGTTTTCATTAAAATATAAGTATTTTTTTATATCATCATAACAGTTCTCACATATATATGTTTTTCCTATTTTTCCACATATTCCACATTCCGGAGGAAATATAATATCTAAAATATTGTCTAAAATTTCCATTTTTGTCTCCTTTATTTTCCCCCGAAATTATAATTTAATTTTGCAATTTATATATTAATCCTGTATTACGTTTCTTATTATCTTCATTTCTTATCATGAATTCCACAACATTTTTACTTCCAATTATAATTAATAACTTTTTTGCTCTTGTCATTCCTGTATAAAGTAAATTTCTCGTTAGTAACATTGGTGCTGTTTGACTTATAGGCATTATAACTACATCAAATTCGCTTCCCTGTGCTTTATGCACTGTTATAGCATACGCATGTTCAATTTGTTCTAATTCATTAAATTGGTACCATACATTTTTTTCATCATCAAATTGAATTTTTATTTGTTTCTCTCTTTCGTTTATTTCTTTTATAGTTCCAAACTCACCATTAAAAACTCCTGTTCCTGATTCAGCTCTACCTTCTGTCTTTTC
>CANQHH010000025.1 GCA_947623615.1 uncultured Clostridia bacterium
AATGGAAAAAGAGATGAAAATGAGCAAACAGTAAGTGGAGTATCAGTAATGTTATTAAATAAAAATACAAACTCAATTGTTAAAGACATTAGTACAAACCAAGATAAGAGTGTTTTAACAGGAAGTGATGGAAAATACGAGTTTGGAAATTTAACACCAGGTGAATACTTTGCAATATTCTTATATGATTCAGCAAGATATAGTTTAACAAAATATCAAGCAAAAGATGTAGACGCTTCATTGAATTCAGATGCTATTGATATAAATATGAATGTTGACGGAAAGAGAACTATTGCAGGTATAACAGATGCTATAAAAATAACAAATTCAAATATAAGAGATATAGACATTGGATTATATACTTCAGAAAAATTTGATTTAAAGATTGACAAATATATATCAAAAGTAACTTTATCAACTCCAACAATTGGAACAAAAACAACTGATTATAATAACAAGAAAATTGCAAAAGTTGAGGTTGCTGGAAAAAATTTCGGTAAATCTAGTGCAGTTATAGAATATAAAATAGTAGTGACAAATGATGGCGCTGTACCAGGATATGCTAGAAAAGTAGTAGATTATTTGCCAGAGGGCTCAAGTTTCAGCACAGATATGAATGAATCATGGTATTTATCAGAAAATGGTAATGTATATAACTCAAGTTTAGCAAATGATAAAATAAATCCAGGAGAATCTAGAGTGTTAACATTAGTTTTAACTAAGAAAATAACAGAAAGTAGCATAGGCGTATTAAATAATAATGCAGAAATATATGAGGCATATAATGAGTTAGGATTAAAAGATATGGACTCAACTCCTGCAAATGCAGTAGAAACAGAAGATGATATGTCACAAGCAGATGTTGTAATATCCCTAACAACAGGAGGAGGAATAATGTATATAACATTAGGTTTAGGAATATTAGTATTGTTAGGCTTTGGAGCATATGAAGTAAAAAGAAGAGTACTAAAGAAGAGAAAATAAGGAGGGAGGTCAAATATGAAAGGGAAAATTATAAAAATAACTTCATTAATATTTGCTGTAAGCTTAATAGTATTTGGAATATATAATATGGTGAAGAGTGCAGTAAAGATGGAAGAATCAGTTTCAAGTGTTTCCAATCCGATGCAAACAGCGGTTGCAGCTCCTACAGGATACAATTTCCATATAGATATATGTGAATTCGAAGCACTTACTCATAACTCATATGGAATACCAACATATGAAGATTACCAAATATATTGTATTGAGCCAGGGGCAGCAATACGTTATGCAGACTCTTCAATTAGGTACGCAGAGGCAAAGGCATTAGAGGGGAAAACATATCAAAATGGACATGGTTGTGCACCAACACCAAGCGAAGGGGCAAAAACATGGCCAGTATATACACCAGTTGGAAAATATGTTTTACCAGTAGCTGCAGCATACATAGTTTCAGATGAACCAATAGGTGTAGCCGATTTGGAAAAACAAAATGCAATACATAATTTAAGAAATTCAGGAGCAGATGAAGGTTTAATTATAGGTAGTGGTGTAAGCCACGTTGGAGGACCATCAATATATGATCAAGAAGCTTTGGACTATTATAGCTATGATAAAGCTGTTAGAGGAAAAGGATTACAACCATCAGATAGCACAGATAAATCAAAAATAGTTCCAAAGGCAGATCAAGTAAATAAGGAATATACAACAGGACCATTCAAAATAACTTATACAAATGCTAAATATGGAAATATAGCATTTGGTGGAATCTCAGACATGCATATAATTGGATATAACAGCAAAAAAGAGAAAGTAAAAGATAATATAAAAATTGAAAGAATTATCTTAAAAGATACTGCAACAGGAATTGATGGAAATTCACTGGTTCCACAATATTTTGAACCAAGTGCAGATTTAAAAGTGGATGAAACACCACAAGTATATCCAGCATCAGGACAAGAATTTCAAGTAGTATATAAAGATCCAAATGAAAACTTAAAACCAGATGATCCAAATAGAGTTGCATATATTTCATTAAAAGTTAAATTTAAATATATGTTAGCTGATGGTATGTATACAAAATTAAAAGGAACTAAATATACAGTATGTTACAATCATTCTCATGTTACACACTATCATGACGATGAACCATGTTATTCATGTAAAACAACATGTTATTTATCACAAACAAAACAACAATGGTTAATAGCAGCAGATGCTATAAGAACAATATATGAGGAGGAGATAGATGTAGGTTTAACAGAATTACCACCACCACCAGAAGAAGAACAATCTCCACCACCAGGTGAGCCAACACCACCACCAGATGAGCCAACACCACCAGATGAGCCAACACCAGAAGAACCATTACCAATAACAATGGATTTAGGTGGTCATGTATGGATAGATGCAATAGCAACTAAAGAGTCAAAAGTTGATGGTATAAGCAATACAGAAGGTAATGTTGATAAACCAGTAAAGAATGTAAAAGTAACATTATATGAATATGATAAAGAAAGTAAAACTTCTACAGTTACAACTTTAATGTCAGATCCAACTGAATCAGGAATTTCAGATACTAAAATAATGCATAGAGTTAATCCAACTTATACGGATGAGAAAGGTAATTATCTATTTGAAGGATTAAATTCAATGAAGAAATATTATGTATTATTTGAGTATAATGGTCAAACATATTTACCTACAGAGTACTTAAAAACAGGAAATGATGAACAATATAATTCAGTATCTCAAATGGTAAATGCAGAGCTATATAATACTGATATGTGGAAAGTTACATCAAAAGGAACAGAGGCATTTGATACTGAAACAGAAAATGGTGAAGCGTTAATAAAAGGTACTGAAAATGTTGAAACAAGATTAGACTACAATAATAAATTTGCAGAAATAGGATCAGCACCAAATAATTATTTAATTACAAACAATATAGGATTAATAGACGGAAAATACAATACAGCATTTACTCAGCTAGAATTAATGGGATACACATTAAATGATGAAGGTAAATATCAAAAAACAGGAATGCAATTAGTAGATGGATATTTATATGATGAAATGGGATTGTTAACTGAAGAATATTCAGAAGGAGAAATTTCAAAGGCTGTAAGAGAATATATTTTAAATAATAAAAAATATCCTGATAATAAAGCAATGATTGAAATATATAATAAAATTATAAGTGCAAATGGAAATGATAGCCAAATAGCACAAAAATTACAATTTATTGCAGATTGTACAATAAAAGCATATTCTGGATCACCATTATCAGAGGAGAAACTTGGAAAAATAGATTTATATCCAGTATATGATTATATAATTGTTAATGATGAGGTAAGTGGTCAGAAATATGAAACTGCTGAGGAAGCACAAAACGGAAATTATCCAATGGAAACATCAGTGATAGATGGTATTCTATATAAACCAGTTTATCCAGGACAATTCTTTGTAAACTTAGGTTTATGGAAGAGACAAGAGTTCGATGTATCAATTAAAAAGGATTTATATAGAGCAACAACAAAAATAAATACTAAAACAGCAGTATATAAATATGATAAGAGACAAGATGAAGAAAAATTAGAAGAAATTGCAAAACAATATGGAGAAGACAGCCAAGAATATAAAGATGCACAAGCTAATTTGTTCTGGGATATAAATGTAAGAATGTCAGATTATGAAGGATATTATAATTCCGGATATAACAGAGAATTATATAATTCAGATTATGAATATAAAGCAAGTGAAGAACATCCAGGAGATGACTTAGAGGTATTTGTAACATATAAAATTACATTAAGAAATACATCTTTAAGTGTAATAGGAAAGATAAATGAAGTAGTAGACTATTATGATAAAGAATATACATATAAAGACAATCTATCATGGATAATCTATAAAGATTCTAGTGACTCAACTCAATTTGAAACAGTAGATGATAACACATATTATGAGTTAATGACACAACAAGATTTAGATAATGTAAAAGCTACAGATTACATAAAAACTAAAGGAAATGATTCGAAAGAACCATTAACAGCAAAAGCTACTGGAGCATCTACAACAAGTAAATATCAAGAAGAAAGAGGAACTAAACCAAGTGATGTTACGAATATGTATAATGCACTATATATTAGAGGTTTAGAGAATAAGAAATTGATATCTGGAGAAAATGCGTATATTTATTTAACTTTCCAAGTAAATAAAGATGAAAATGGCAGAATAATACTTGATGAAAATGAAAATACACCAAAATACAATATAACAGAGGTAAATGGACATACTACATACTATAAAGATGGAACAGAATTACCAAATAAAGTTACAAAAGGTGCAAATGACATAGCAGGATTATTAGACGTAGACTCTACACCGGGTAACTTAGTGGCAAAAGATTTTGATGACATCAAATATGAGAAGAATTTTGAAGATGATACAGATAGAGCAAGAAGCTTAAGAGTTATTATCTACAGAGACGAAGAGGGTAATCCTATTAAGAGACAAGCAAATGGTACAGCGTGGGAAGATGAGAGAACAGAGGCATCAGGAGAGTCAAGTATAGGAAATGGTGTAAGAGACGAAAAAGAAAGAAAGATAAGTGGAATTACAGTTCAATTAGTTGAAAAAGCAATAAATGGAAAAGAATACGTTTGGTCTGAAACAACAACAGATGCTGATGGTCATTACAACTTTGAAAATTATATTCCAGGTGATTATGTAATAAGATTCTATTATGGTAATAATAAAGATACTGTTTTAACAAATGTCGCAGATAGCGAAGTAAATACAGTTCTAGGCGAGACAGGAAAAAATGTTGTATCATATAATGGTCAAGACTTTAAGTCAACTGTATATCAAAAAGGAATGACACAAAATGATATAACAAATGCATATTCACTAACAACAAAATATAATGGATACAAAGATGTAAATACACAAAATGAGTCAGGAACTTACGGATATGATATATACGAAGCTGATAAAACTGAAAACAACTTATCTGATGCAAAAGACTTATGGACAACAACAAATAAACTTGAAAGAGTATATAGAGATGCAAATGTAACAAAACAAGACATTCAAGGCAGACAGGCAGTTATAGATTACAGTAAAGAAAATGTAACTAACCATATTGCAGAAGTTTTAGCATCACCATACACAGTTCCAACATACGAGAAATTAATAAGTGACACAAATGCAAGTGGTGCATACAGTAAAGACAATATGAATGCATTAATAGAGGAACTTATCAATAAAACATACATGACAGCTGAAACAGGTGTTATAGCAATAGAATTTGAGTATGACAGACAACAAAGTGAAGGAACTGACGAATCTAATGGTAGTGACAGATATCTATATGGAAATGACATAAATGGTAAATATGTATTAAATAATATAGACTTAGGATTACAAGAAAGACCAAAATCACAGATGGAAATAGATAAAGCAATATCAAATATTAGGGTTGAGCTTTCAAATGATACAATATTATTTGATGTAAATAAATCAGGAGACAATGTGATTTGGCAAGATCATGAAGAATATGATTTAGGAAGCAAAAAAGACTCAACCGGAAAATATAAAGAATATTACGATGATGAAACCAAAGACAGATATTCATATAGAGACGAAATTAAAGACCTTATAACTAAGACAGACAAAGGTTTGGTACAATTAACTATGGATGAAGAGATAATGCATGGTGCAAATATTTACATTACATATAAAGTAAAAGTATCAAATGTAGGTGAAGTAGATTATGAAGGCACAAATTACTATTACTTAGGAGATGTACAAGGTGCAACACAAGTAACAACACAAGCAAATCAAGTAGTTGATTATGTAGCAAACAACCTAAAATTTGAAAGTGAAAATGCAGATAATAACGGATGGAGCGTAATACAAAAAGATGAATTAATGCCAAATAAAACAGATTTAGCAAATGATAATCTTGTAAATGCAAACTTAGAGAATAATGTAAGCAAATATAACAATGTAATACAAACTGCAGATTTAAGTCAATCACTAAAACCAGGAGAAAAGACAGATGAGAAAGCATTAAATTTAACTCAATTAATAACAATTGAAAATACAAGTGATGACTTAACATATAACAATATTTTAGAAATTGTAAAAACAAGTAATACAGCAGGTAGAAGAATGGCATATTCTGTAGTAGGAAACCAAAATCCTGCACCAACAGAGGCAGATGGAACAATAAAAGAGATTGTAGCAACAGAAGTTGATGCTAGTGTAGCAGAAAAAGTAATGATTTTACCTCCATTTGGTAATATGCAAATTATTTATTACACATTAGGAATTGTAATAGGCGTTATATTAATAGGTGGAATAGTATTTATCATTAGAAGAGTTATGAAAAAATAAAATGAAAGATTAGGGAGCTTAAAAAGTTAAGTATCCCTAATTTTTTTAAAAATTAGTAAGTATACAATAATGAAATTATGTATACCATTTTGAGATATTTGAGATTTTTGTTACCATAATCAAAATTTTGTAACATAAATTTAATATTTGGTATTCTTGCATAAATATCCGTAAGAAAAATGTAAAATCGTGGCAAATCTGGAAGTCATTTTAAGTTGAAAAATGTTGTAAAAGCGTTATAATTAAGATAAGACATATTATGAGAAAAGGAGTTAAACATGGAAAATTTTATTAAAAAAATAACTGCATCATTAATTGTTATGATCATAATGATTTCAGAAATGAGTGTATTATTAGATCAAGGGGTGGCTTATGCCATAGATATAATTAATAATGCAAATAATCAAAATATACAATTTAAAAGTTATTTTGAAAATAATATGAATGAAGCAACTTTTAATATGGATGCTACTGATTCGAAGTTGTTTGTTGAAGTTGATGTAGGTGGAGAAGGATATTTAAAAGATGGAGCAATAAGTTTTGAAAACGAGAGTTTTGATATTGTTGCTGATAACCTACAAAATGAATATATACAAAAAATAGAAAATAATATAATAACTTTAAAAACAATAGATAAAGAAAGTAGTGTTTTATTAGAATTGCCTATAAAGATGAAGAGTTCAGAAAGAGTAACTCCTGACATATTTGCTAGAGAATTTAAAACTAAGTTATCTGGAACTTATGTAAATGCAAATTCAAAAGAAACACAAATAAATGAAGAATTGAATAATAAATTAAGTTGGTCGTCTACTGCAAATAGTAAAACAGATATAAAAATTGAAAAATATGTACCATTTAATAGTAATAAAAAATATGGTGTGTTATTACAAATAAGAGCAAATGCAAAAGTAGAAGATAATAAACTACCTGTAAAAAACATGAATCTTAAAATTGATGCACCAATAGTTGCTAATAAAATACCTACAAATGTAAAAGTATTAGCAACTAGAACTTTAGGAACTAATGGAAAAGCAGATGGTATTGATTTTAATGAAGAAAATTGGTCATATGATAATAAGACTGGAGTAGTAAATATAAATGTATCGAATGAAACAAAAGCAGAAGAAGATGCTAAGAAAGCAAATGAGAATGGTGAAGAGGTTGGAGATACAAATGTAAGTGGCGAAGAGGCAGAAAATGTAAGTGAAGAGAGCGAAGCTACAGAAAATACTAATATAGATAATGAAGAACCAAGAAATATAAGTGCTGAAGGCGAAGCTACTGAAGAAGTAAATGAGAATAATGTTAATGCTGAAAATGTAAATGCAGATAATGAAATTGCATGGAATAAAAACGCAGATGATGAATATTTAATTTCATTTATGTATGAAGGTAAAGATATATTTGATTTTGTTGAAAAAAATGGATTGAATTCAAAAATAAAAATTACAACTAATGTTAGTGTATATAACAATGTTGAAACTAACTTAGAAGAAAAAATTGCAGAAGGTGAAATTAAACTAAATAAAAAAGTAAGTGATATAGTAAACTTTAAATTAAATTTAGAAGAAAAGAAAATTAATAAGGGACAAATTTATTCAAATTATGAAGCAGAAGATAAAAAAGAAATTGAATATAATTTGGAATATAGTGCTGATATAGGATATGTAGATTTCTTCGATTATATCGAATTTAGACAAGATGGTTATGATAAATTTGTAACAAAAGATAATAAAGAAGCATTAACAACAGTAAACGGTAAAAATTATACAAAAAATAAAAATATAAAAATCGATGTAGATATGTTCAATAAGATGTTAGGCGAAGAAGGATACATAGATATATTAGATGAAAGAGGAAATGCACTAGGTAGAATAGACAAAAATACTGAAATAAAAAATGGTGTATATGTTTATGAGTTATCAAATATAGATAATAATAAATTAAGAATGAGAACAAGCAAACCTTTAACAGAAGGAAAAATAGTTATTGATGTAACTAAAATAATTGATACAGATCAAGACTATTCAGAAAAACAAATGAAATCATTTAATAAGTTAACAAGTAAATTGCTTGGAGCTACATCTATAATAGAACAAGATCAAACTGTTGGTGCAGTGTTAGAAGAACCTGTTACAAAAGCAGATATTAAATTTACAACAAGTAATGGAAATGCAGATTTGTCAACAGCAATAGAGCATAAAAACTTAGAGTTAAGAATAGTTTTGGATACATCAAGTTCATCAAACCAATTATTCCAAAACCCAACTTTTAAAATAAAATTTCCTAAGGTTATGCAAAATATAATATTTGAAACACCTCAAATAATAAATAGTAGTGATTTCAAAATAAAGAGTCAAAATATAAGAACAGAAGAAGATGGATCATATGTATACGAATTAGAATTATCAGGAACCCAAACAGAATACACATTAAATGATGCATTAAAAGGTCCAAATATAATTATAAACATGAGTTCATCAGTAGATAAAATATCACCAAGTTTGAACGAGCAAATTACTCTTACATATACTAATGAAAAAGCTAATAATATATATGAACAAAAAACAGAAGATGGAAATGGACTTGCAACTACACCTGTTAATATAATTGCACCTAATGGAGTTATTTCAGCAACAGGAATGAGTGGATATTCAAATGATGCTGATGATACAGTTTTCACAACTGCAAATGAAACAGTATCTAAAATGATAGGAGCTAATGAGGCTAAAAAGACAATTACAATGTCAGGAGATGTTGTAAACAATTACGAAAATGATATTTCAGGTGTAAAAATTTTAGGAAGATTTCCATTTAAGGGAAATAAGGTAATAGATGAGAAAGATGAATTAGGAAGCACAATAAATGCAACAATAAAGAATAATTTAAAAGTTTCAAATATAGATGCAGCTAATGTTGATATATATTATTCAACAAATGGTGAAGCCACAAATGATATAGAAAATGGACAAAATGGTTGGACAAAATCATTAAGTGATATAAAAACTGCAAAATCATATATGATAGTATTAAAAAATAATATGAAGAAAACAGAAAAAATCCATTTTGAATATATTGTAGAAGTACCTGAGAATTTGGAATTTAATAGTTCAGTATATACAATGTATAAAGTATACTATACAAACTTATCTGAAATAGCACAAATGCAAGAAACTAAAAAATCTGCTATTGTTGGAGTTACAACTGGAGAAGGACCTAAATTAAGTGTAACACTATCTTCAAACATTCCTGAAAATACAAACGTTCAAGAAGGTAGAATTGTAGAATTAACAGCAACAGTAAAAAATGAAGGACAAGTAGATGCAAAAGGAGTAGTACTTACAGCAGTTGCCCCATCAGGAACGAAACATGTAGAGAAAAATTATGGTGGAATGATATATACTATTAATGATGATGGACCTAGAGAATTCCAAATAGGTACTGTTGGAGCAGGAAAGACAGTAACACAAAAATATGAAATTATGTTAAATTATGGATATCCAGAAGGTAGTAAAATGTTTCCAAAAGACTTAGTAAATAAAGCATATGTAGTTGAAAGTAGATTGGAAAATCCTATATATTCAAATGATTATGTATTGAAAATGGTAGACGGATTTATACAATTAAATACTATACCAGATTTAGCACCAGGCCAGGTCTTAAAAAATGGAGATAAAATTACATTTAAAACTCGAATAACAAACATTGCTGAGAAAACTCTAAATAATGTAAAAATATCTACAGATTTACCATCTGGAATGAATTTTACAGAAGGATACTTCGAGAAAAAAGGACAAAGAACATCTGACGAAGTGAAAGTAAATGGAAGTAAAATAGAAGCAGTATTAAATACAATGGAGGAAGATGACCAATATACTTTGACATATGAAGTTGAAGTAGATGGTTTTCAAGGAGAATTTGCAACAGAACTAGTTGCAACAGCTAATGGAATAGATACTCAGTATTCAAATAAAATAGTATATGATATTGGTAAAGTAGATGTATCAATAGTTCAAAAATGTAGTTCACCAGAATATATAAAAGAGGGTGAAAACATTGTTTATGAATTTAGCATAAAGAATAACGGAAAAAATGTAATAACATCAATAGAGTTTAATGATGAAATACCAGATGGTCTTGAATATGTCAAATCTGTATCTGGATTAAAAGATGGTAAAATGGAAGAACAAACAAAAGACAGCATTAATACAGAAAGTTCATATATATATGGGCTAGAACCAGGAAAAGAATATATTATTAATTTAACATGTAAAGCAAAAAGAATGTCAAATCAAGATACAAAAGAAATAATAAATTATGGTACTATAACCATAGATGGAACATCTAGTATTGAGTCAAATAAAATTAAAAATTATATAGAATATAACCCAATTGCACATGGTCAAACCATTGAAGAAGGAAGGTATTCAATAAATGGTTCAGCATGGGAAGATATAAATTTAAATGGACAAAAAGATGAAGATGAGAAAATGTTACCAGATATAGAAGTAATGCTTTTAGATAAAAAGAGTAATACTATTGTAAAAGATGTAGATACAAAAACAGAAAAAATAGTAAAAACAGATTCAAATGGTAGTTATAAATTTGACAATTTAACAATTGGTGATTATGCAGTCATATTCTTATATGATGCGGCAATGTACAATATTACAGAATATAGAAAGTCAGGAGTAGGAGAGGGCTTAAACTCTGATGCATTAAATGTAAATCTTACACTTGATGGTAAAACTAGAAAAGCTGGTA
>CANQHH010000026.1 GCA_947623615.1 uncultured Clostridia bacterium
TCTGCATCTTTAAAAACACTTTTATAGCCATTAACAATAGAATAATACGAATATCTTTCTATATTTTTTAATGCTTGTTCTTTATTATCTATCTTTACATTTTTAGATATTAAATATTCTATTAGTTGTTCATTATTCTTGTATTCTTTCAATGTTACCTCCAGTTTATATAAAAAATATTTTTTTATAAATTGCAAGGTAACTATGGAATTTTATTTTATATAAAGTACAACACGAAATCCGTTCATATAGGAACATCCTACATCTCCTACCATTCCACTTCCTAATCGCAACGCAACAAAAGTAACCAACGAATCAGCACAGACTCCATGCCTAACGACATGTCAAGCATAAAAACTGTCCTCCTTTCTTAGATTTAAGAGAACATTTTTAATAATTTTATAAAGTTCGATTCATCTTTTCTAAAACGAAAAAAACTTACGAACCCTATAAAGTTCGTAAGTTATCTTAAATTGGAGCTATTAGGCAGAATCGAACTGCCGACCTACAGGTTACGAATCTGTTGCTCTACCAACTGAGCTATAATAGCAATTATCATACAAAATATTTTACCATTAAATTTTATTTCTTGCAATATAATATTAAAAAAAGTACAGATATTTATATAACTGTACCTTTTTATTTATACTTATTTTATTAATGTCTATTCATCATTCCTGCTGTTTTTATTCTAGCATTAGAACGTTCAATAGATGCTTTTAACTCTAATTGCATACTTCTATCATGTCTTTCATTAGTTAATTCTTCTTCAGCAGCTTTCTTTATAGAGATAGCTCCTTCAACATCTATTTCATCACACCACTCTGCTGCATCTACTACAGCTGTAACTTTACTTGATGATATTTCAATAAATCCTTCTGTAATAAATGCATATTTTGTTTCTTTTTCATTCTTTATTTTTAGTGTGCACATCTTATTTGCTATTAACATAGGAATATGATTTGCCATAACTCCCATTTGCCCTTTTTCTGTTTCAAATACAATTAGCTCTACATCTTCTGAGCAAAATATTCTGGTTGGTGTTACTACTTCAAATTTATATAATTTTGCCATATATTCACCTACTTTTTAAGATTAACTCATCTTCTCTGCATTTTTTATAACATCGTCTATTGGTCCTGCCATAAAGAAAGCAGATTCTGGATAATCATCCATATTTCCAGATATAATTTCCTTAAATCCTTTTATAGTTTCTTTTATAGGAACATATCTTCCTTCAATTCCTGTAAATTGCTCTGCAACAAAGAATGGTTGAGATAAATATTTTTGAATCTTTCTTGCTCTATATACTAATTGTTTATCATCTTCAGATAATTCATCCATACCTAAAATAGCTATAATATCTTGTAACTCTTTATATCTTTGTAACATCTCTTGAACTCTTCTTGCTGTATTGTAATGATCTTCTCCAACTATTCTTGGATCTAATATTCTTGATGAAGACTCTAAAGGATCAACTGCTGGATAAATACCTAATTCAGAAATAGCTCTTGATAACGCTGTTACTGAATCTAAGTGAGCAAATGTTGTTGCTGGTGCTGGATCTGTATAATCATCAGCTGGTACATATACAGCTTGTATAGATGTAATTGAACCTTTTTTAGTAGATGCTATTCTTTCTTGTAAAGCTCCTACATCTGTAGCAAGTGTTGGTTGATATCCAACGGCTGATGGTGTTCTTCCAAGCAATGCAGATACCTCTGATCCTGCTTGTATAAAACGGAATATATTATCTACGAAGAATAATACATCTTGATTTTGCACATCTCTAAAATATTCTGCCATTGTTAGTCCTGTTAAAGCAACTCTCATTCTTGCTCCTGGTGGCTCATTCATCTGACCAAATACTAAAGCTGTTTTTTCTATAACTCCTGATTCCCTCATTTCTGCAATAAGGTCATTTCCCTCTCTTGAACGCTCTCCAACACCTGTAAATACTGAATATCCACCGTGTTGAGTTGCAATACTTCTAATAAGCTCTTGTATTAATACAGTTTTTCCAACTCCGGCTCCACCAAATAATCCAACTTTTCCACCTTTTGCGTATGGTGCCAATAAATCAATAACTTTGATTCCTGTTTCAAACATCTCTGCAACCGGTTTTTGTTCTACTAAAGTTGGAGCTGGTCTATGTATAGCCCATTTCTCCTTTGAATTTACTTTTTCACCTTCATCTATTGTATCACCTAATACATTGAATACTCTTCCTAAAACTGCATCTCCAACTGGTGTTTGGATTGGCATTCCTGTATCAATTGCTTTCATTCCTCTTTTTAGTCCATCAGTTGCAGACATCGCAACACATCTAACTGTATCATTTCCTAAATGTTGCATAACTTCTGCAATAATCTTTTCGCCGTCTTTTAAAGGAATTTCTATAGCATTGTATAAGTTTGGTAATGTTTCTTTATCAAATTGTACATCTAGTACAGCTCCGATAATTTGTGTTATTTTTCCTTCTTTCACTATAAATATCACCCTTTCTAAATTAAGAGTCCACTCTCTTTTTGGTTTTTATGTATTAGTTGCTCCACTAATAATCTCAGATATTTCTTGTGTAATAGCTGTTTGTCTTGCTCTATTGTAATTTAATGTCAACTTACTTACCATCTTTTCTGCATTTGATGTAGCACTATCCATTGCATTCATACGAGCAAAGTTTTCACTTACAAATGATTCTACCATTCCACCGTATAAAATACCTTTTAAATACTTATTTGATAATACATCAAATACTATTTCTGGTGAAGGTTCAAACTCTAATTCTTCACGCATTTCATTTGGCTCTCTTTCGAAGTCTTGCTTCTCAAATGGTAAAAGTTTTATTGCATGTGGTACTAAATGCATTGCAGATTCCATTTCTGTATATATCAATTCTAATTCGTCTATTTTTTCTTCTCTAAATAACTTAAGCATTTGCACTGCAATATCTCCAGCTGTTCTAGTATCTACACTATAGTCATTTAATTCTATTTCTTGTACATTATACTCATTTCTTAGCATATAATTTCTTATAGTATTTCCTATTGGATAAACTACACTTGTTTCTTTGTCAATTCTTTCAGTTGCAAATTTTGTTACATTACTATTGTAACCACCTGTTAAACCACTATCTGACGAAAGAACTATATATGCTTTTACTCTATCTTTTTTCTTTTCGCGTTTATCAAAATATATTAACTGCATATCTGGTACACGCTCCATGATATCTATCATGGTTTCTTGAATATGTTTAAAAAACGGTAAAGTTCTCTCATGCATTTCACGAGCTTTTTTTAGTTTTACAGCAGAAATCAATTTCATTGCTTTTGTAATCTTTTTAGTTTCGTTTACACCCTTTATTCTGAGCTTTATTTCACGAGTATTTGCCAAGTTTATTCAACTCCGTTCTTTAAAAATTTACAATAGAAAATTATATATTAAAGAATTTTACATACTCTTCTATCGCAGCTTTTAATTTTTCTTCCAAGTCTGGTTTTAATTCTTTCTTTTCTTTTATTTCTTCTAAAATCTTTGGACATTTATTTTGCATATGTTGTAATAGTCCATCATTAAATTCTTTTACTCTTTTTGCATCAACATCTGTTAAATATCCATTTACAAGTGCATATAAGATAACAACTTGTTGCTCAACTGTTAATGTAGCATATTGTGGTTGTTTTAATGTTTCTAGAGATCTTTCTCCTTGAACTAATTTATCTAATGTAAACTTATCTAACTCTGATCCAAATTGAGCAAATGCTGCTAATTCTCTATATTGTGCTAAATCTATTCTTAGTCTTCCTGATAATTTCTTAATTGCTTTTATTTGTGCTGAACCACCAACACGTGATACAGACAAACCAGCATTTACAGCAGGTCTTTGTCCTCCAAAGAACAATTCACTCTCTAAATAGATTTGACCATCTGTAATTGAAATTACGTTAGTAGGTATATATGCTGAAACATCTCCAGCTAAAGTTTCAATAATAGGTAATGCAGTAATAGAGCCTCCACCATGTGCATCATCCATTTTAGCAGCTCTTTCTAGAAGTCTTGAATGTAAATAGAATACATCACCTGGGTATGCTTCACGTCCTGGTGGTCTTTTTAATAACAAAGACATTGCTCTATATGCCTGCGCATGTTTAGATAAATCATCATATACTATTAAAACATCTTTGTGTTTTTCATACATAAAATATTCTGCTATAGCACATCCTGCATATGGTGCTAAATATTGTACTGGTGCTAAATCGCTTGCTGTAGAAGATACAACAACAGTATAATCTAAAGCTCCATTTTTCTTTAAAGTATCTACTATACCTGCAACTGATGAACCTTTTTGACCAATTGCAACATATACGCAAATGACATCTTGATCTTTTTGATTTATAATTGTATCAATTGCTATAGCTGTTTTTCCTGTTTGTCTATCACCTATAATTAACTCCCTTTGTCCTCTTCCTATTGGAACCATAGAGTCAATTGCTAAAATTCCTGTTTGTAATGGTGTATTAACAGATTGTCTACTAATAACACCTGGTGCCAAAAATTCAACATCTCTATACTTGTCTATTTTATATGGTTCTAAACCATCTAATGGTTGACCTAGTGGATTTATAATTCTTCCTATAACATCTTCACTAACACCAATGCTAACAGATTTTCCTGTTCTTTTTGCAACAGAACCTTCTTTAACTTGTATTTCCCCTCCTAGTAAAACACATCCAACGCATTCTTCTTCTAGGTTTAATGCCATACCAAAAATGTTATTTCCAAAATCTATCAATTCTCCAGCCATACAGTTTTCTAATCCATAAATTTTGGCAATACCATCACTTGATTGAATAACATATCCAACTTCATCAACTTTCATTTGTGATTCATAATTATCAATTTTACTTTTTATGATATTACTAATTTCTTCTGGTCTTACTAACACAGTCATTCCTCCTTTATAGCATAAAATTATCTATAATAGTAATTAAAATATTTGCATAAGCTGTGTTGCTACACTACCATCATATATTTTATTTCCTACCATTACTTTTACTCCACCTAATAAACTTTCATCTATTACAACTTCATAATTAATGGTTTCAACTTTATACATTGTTTTATATTTCTTTACAATAGCTTCAGTCTGTTTTTCATCAATAGGCTTAGCTACTATAATTTTTATATTTAATTCTTTTTTTGCCTCGCTAGTTACCTTCTCATATATTTCCGCAATTTCTTGTATATAGTTTATGCGTTTTTCCTTTATAAGTAATTCTACAAAGTTTTTTAAACATGCAACTTTCATATACTGCGAAAAGATTTCATTCACTATTTCCATTTTTACTTCATTAACTATACGTGGATCAAGCAAAACTTTTTTTAATTGCTCGTTTGAATTATAAACACTTGCAATTTCTTTCAAGCCTTCTTCTATTTTTTCGTTTTCATCTTTGCTTTTTGGCAATTCCAAAAGTGCTTGTATATATCTATTTGCAATAACTGACACTTCGTATACACCATCTTTCTTTATTTTTCAGATACTTTTGAATTATTTATAAACTCAGAAATAAGTTTTCTATTTGTTTCAGTATCCAAATTTTCTTTCAAAATCTTTTGACTAGCATTTAATACTAAACTAGCCATTTCTTTCTTAACTTCAGAAATAAGTTGTTCTTTTTCTACATCTAATTCTTGCTTTGCTTTTTGTATAATCAACTCTGCTTCTTTTTTAGCAGTTACTACAGCTTCTTCATATTCTTTGTCTGCTCTCTTCTTGTAATCAGCTATAATTTGATCTCCCTCTTCCTTAGCAAGCCTTAACTTTGCATCATATTCTTCTTTCATTTCATCTACTTTTCTTTTTGCTTCTTCTGCTAAGTCTAATGCTTCTTGGATTTTTTTAGAACGATTCTCCATGTGTTTAGTAACTGGCTTAAATAGAAGTTTCTTTAAAATGATATATAAAACAATAATGTTGATAAACGTAAATACTAACGTTACCCAAAATTCTTGATTAAACTCCATTTTCTAACTCCATTCTATATATGTATTATTTTAAAACGTATAAAACGTATTTTGTATTTTTTATTCTTAAGAGAAGTATTTTGAATTATTTAATATATATTAAATAAATTAAAATACTTCTCTTTTGTCTATTTGATATTATCCACCAACTTTTGACAATATCATTAGTGCTACAACTAAACCATAAATAGCAGTTGCTTCTGCTAGAGCCGCACCTAATAATAAAATAGTTTGAATTTTTCCTGCTGCCTCTGGTTGTCTTGCTACAGACTCTACTGCTTTAGATGTTGCTGATCCTATAGAAATACCTGCACCTATACCTGTAAATACAGCTAGTGCTGCTGCTAAAACTACTAGTCCGTCCATTTTCTCACCACCTTCAAACGAATACTTTATCATTCTTCTTCCTCAACTTCTTCTGCTATGTATAATGATGTTAATAATACAAATACGAATACTTGTAATAAACCATCAAACAAGTCGAAGTATAAGCAAGCAAAACTTGGAAGGATTATTGGTAAATTGTGCAATATCATTTCCATTAATACGTATGCACCCAATATATTACCAAAAAGCCTCATACTTAGAGATAATGGTTTTATAAAAAACTCCAATATTTTAAATGGAAATAACACAAAAACTGGTTTAAATAAACTTTTTATAAATCCCACTATTCCCTTTTTCTGAATACCTGCACCAATGGTAAGTAGTATTGTCATGATTGCTAATGCAACTGGTATAGCTATTCCTCTTGTTGAAGGTCCAACGATGCCTTTTGTCAAAGTAGACATAAATAATGCACCTGCTGTATTTGAAATTGCTAAAAATAATGCTACTGTTCCCAAATATGGTACAAATTTTTTACCTGCATGCCCAATAATATCCTCAGCAAAATTTGTTATAGTTTCTACAACAATCTCTGCAGTATTTTGCAAACCTGTTGGAACTAATTTCATTTTTCTTGTTGCTAACCATGCCCATAATATTATAACTGCCATTGTTATCCAAGACATTATAAGTACATTGGTTATTGGAATATTAAGATAAGGCAAAGTGCATATTACTTCAATACCGTCTTCCATTGTCATCTCTCCATTTTATATTTTATCGACAACGTCGACCATTTAATTATACGGTAAATTTCCCCAAAAGTCAAGCTTTTTTCCTGTTTTAAATGGTCTATTTCAAATTTTTATGAATTTTCTATGAAAATTCTATGAATTATTTATAATTTTTTTCATTTACCATATATTTTCATTGTTTTTTATTTAAAAATATATTATAATAAGTATTGTATGTATATGGGGATGTATTTGGTTTCGACAGTAATCTGAACTATATAAATAGCGAGTAGTGGATGGTCGCTTTGGCCACTATAAAAAAGCGAATACAAATATAAACGCTGATAATAGAGAATTAGCATACGCTGCCTAATTTGCAGCGACGTCTTATCTTTACTTCCCACGGTTTAGAATAAGGCGACGATTATGTGGGAAACAAAACTATTTTGCGTCATCGAAATAGTGGGTAATATCTGACTACCTAAATAATAGAGTTGTTTGTTAATTTTTTATTTAGGGAATTTTTTTAACAAACTGCACTCGGAGAACTTTATATAGATGGGTTATTGGACAGGAGTTCGACTCTCCTCATCTCCACCATAAATTTTTTCAAAAAATCACTTGCACTTATTTAATATTTATGCTAATATAATATAGTAATTTTCATAGGGGTATAGTGTCAATGGTTAGCACGATGGTCTCCAAAACCACAAGTCTGAGTTCGAATCTTAGTACCCCTGCCAAAATAAGAATAACTAATGAGTGATTTATATGGAAAAAATTAAAGGACTAATTAAAAAGATATTTACAAAAAAAGAAATTATATTTTATGGTATATTTGGTATTCTTGCCACAATCATAAATATGGGTTCTTTTCACGTAATGACATCAACATTTCACTTAGAAGAAAACTTTGCAAATATAATAGCAATTTCGCTTTCTGTTATATTTGCATATTTTACTAATAGAAATTTAGTTTTTCACTCTCAAGCAGAAGAATTTGGAGAAAAAGTAATAGAATTTTGTAAGTTTATTTTAGGCAGATTATTTACAATGGCTTTTGAATATATTGGTTGTTTTATATTATTCAAATATGCACCATTACAACCTATAGTAAGCAAATTAATTATAACTTTCTTTGTTATAATATTAAATTTCATTATTAGTAAATTTTTCTCATTTAAAAAAGATTAATAATTTAATATTTCGGGGGCTATTAGATATGGAGGTATATATGTCTAATAGTTTTTTTATTCCTTTCAAACGCATTGTTTTATTACTTTGCCTTTTGACCTTCCTTATATGTTGTTTTTTTATTCCAATTATGTTTTTTTACAACTTCAATTTCGATTATTCAGATAATCCCCCATCTTTTCTTATTGACAGTTCAGAATATTTATGGCCAACTCCTGGATACACCTCTATTAATTCATATTTTGGTAAAAGAAACTCTCCTACCGCTGGAGCATCCTCATTTCATAAAGGAATTGATATCGGTGCACCAGAAGGAAGCAGTTTCATAGCCATAACTTCTGGTAAGATAACTTTTACAGGATTTTTAGGAGGTGGCGGTTACACTATAACCTTATCAAGCGGCTCAATGAAAATAACTTATTGCCATGTTTCACCAAATTACATTGTCAAAACTGGTGATATTATAGAAAAGGGTGATATTATTGGATATGTTGGACCTAAAAATGTATATGGTGTACCTGGTAATACTTATAAAGATTCAAACGGGAACCCAACTAATGGCGCTACTACTGGACCTCATCTTCATTTGGGCATTAGAGTAAACGAGCAATATATAGACCCTTTATCTTTATTTAAAAAATAACCCTTGTAAAATTACAAGAGCTATTTTTATTACATATCTTCTTTATCATCTTCATCATTTTTATTATCTTTTAATGGATCATCTTCAAATACATCATCTTCGTCTATTTCGTCGTTTTCAAAACAATTCTCTCCACAATGCGAACATGAACCTTGACATGTAAACACATCGTCTTCATCATTCCAGTCTAATTCAATTGTGTTATGACATTCTGGACATTCAACTTCTTCTTTGCTTTCATCCTCAATGTCTGCTGTAAATTCGTAATTACAATATGGGCATACTATCTCAAATTCATAGCATCTATCTTCTCCATATATATCATCTTCAATTTCCTCTACCATATCCTGAACTGAATTCATCCTATTTATAATATCTTGTTGTCTCTCTTCTATTTGATTTATTCTGTTATCAGTTAATTTAGTAATTCTATCAATCATATCAATAAACAACATTGAAAATTCAGAAAATTTTTCCTTTACATATTCTAATTCTTGAGGATCTTTTATATTACTTTCTAAATCCTCGATTATTTTTTTATATTTACCTTTAATTTCAGACATTAAGTTTTCTCCTTCTTTCTCTATACTCTTTCCATATATTCACCAGTTCTTGTATCTATTCTAACAACATCTCCTATATTAACAAACATTGGTACCATTAACTCATACCCATTTTCTAAAGTTGCAGGTTTTCCTGATGTTGTAGTAGTATTTCCAGCAAATCCTGGTTCTGTATATGTAACTTCCAATTCCACAAATAGTGGTGGCTCAACTGAGAACACATTTCCTTTAAATGATAACATTTTAACATTCATGTTTTCCTTTAAGAACTTTAGCCCATCTCCTATTTGTTCTTTATTTAAAGGCAATTGCTCATATGTTTCATTATCCATGAAATAATATAATTCTCCATCATTATATAAATATTGCATTTCTCTTTTTTCTATTTCTGCTCCTTGGTATTTTTCTGATGGATTAAATGTTTTTTCTATTACTGCTCCTGTAATAACATTTTTTAATTTTGTTCTTACAAATGCAGCTCCTTTTCCTGGTTTTACATGTTGGAATTCAACTACTTTAAATACATTTCCATCCATTTCAAAAGTTGTTCCATTTCTAAAATCTCCTGCCATATATACATCTGCCATTTTTCTTCCTCCCTTTATTTACATAATTCAATGTTTTTTATTTTACCATAATTAAGATTTTAAATCAAGTATTATAATTATCTTTTTTACATTTTATCTGCTATAATATAATTTTTATCAGATTTTGTTAAATTTATACTTCCAGATTTTGTAATTAAAACAGTATCTTCTATTCTAACTCCAAATTTATTTGGTATATATATACCTGGTTCATCTGTAACTACCATATTTTCCTTTAAAGTAATATCTATTACTCCACCAATATTTGGCATTTCATGAATATCTAGACCTACTCCATGACCTAAACTATGAGCAACTGTATAGCCATTTAATTTAAAATCGTTCTCCACCATTTTACCAATTAATCTTGAGCTAATTCCGTCTCTCATTTCTTTTAAAGTCTGTATTTGATTTTTTAATACTAAATCATATACCTTTCTTATTTCTGTCGGTATTTTCCCTGCGAAAATAGTTCTTGTCATATCTGAGCAATATCCTTTATACTTGCACCCCATATCTATTGTTATTGGATCACCCTCTTCTATTTTTTTATCTGTCGGTACTGCATGCGGTTTAGAAGAATTCTTTCCTGAAGCAACAATTGTATCAAAAGATGTTGATTCAGCTCCATTTTCCATAAAAAATCTTTCTATTTCATGTGCAATTTC
>CANQHH010000027.1 GCA_947623615.1 uncultured Clostridia bacterium
AAAAAGATTGGAGAGGTGGAAGAGCTGCAAGTGCTAATATTATCCCATCTTCAACAGGAGCTGCAAAAGCAGTAGGAAAAGTAATTCCTGATTTAAATGGAAAATTAACAGGTATGGCATTTAGAGTACCAACAATTGATGTTTCAGTAGTTGATTTAACATGTAATTTAGAAAAACCAGCATCATATGAAGAAATATGTGCAGCTGTAAAAAGAGCATCTGAAAATGAAATGAAGGGAATAATTGAATATGTAGAAGATCCAGTTGTATCTTCAGATTTTATACATGATGAACATACTTCAATATTTGATGCAACAGCAGGAATTGCTTTAACAGATACATTTGTAAAATTAGTTGCATGGTATGATAACGAGTGGGGATATGCTAATAAATTAGTTGATTTAGCAGTGTATATATCAAATAAATAATTGGAAGGATGTAAAATATGGATAAAAAAACAATAAATGATATTGATGTCAATGGTAAAAAGGTTTTGGTAAGATGTGATTTTAATGTACCTTTAGATGAGAATGGCAATATAACTGACGATACAAGAATAACAGCTGCCATACCAACAATAACTAATTTAATGGATAGAGGAGCAAAAGTTATATTATGCTCTCATTTAGGAAGACCAAAAGGAGAGGTAAATGAAAAATATTCATTAAAACCTGTAGCAGAAGAATTATCAGATTTGTTAGAAACAGATGTTAAATTTGCAAAAGATGTAACAGGAGAAAGTGCTAAAGAAACTACCGAAAGTCTAGAAAATGGAGAGGTAGCATTACTTGAAAATGTTAGATTTGATGCTAGAGAAGAAAAAAATGATGATAGTTTATCAGAAGAATTAGCAAATTTAAGTGATGGAATATATGTAAATGATGCTTTTGGAACAGCACATAGAGCTCATAGTTCAACAGAAGGTGTATCTCATCATGTTGATGAAGCTGTTGCTGGTCTATTAATGCAAAAAGAAATAGAATTTTTAGGTGGAACCCTAGAAAAACCAGAAAAACCATTTATTGCAATACTTGGAGGAGCAAAAGTATCTGATAAGATTGGGGTAATTGATAATTTACTTGATAAGGTTGATGAAATATTAATAGGTGGAGGAATGGCTTTCACATTCTTAAAAGCAAAAGGATATGATATAGGAGATTCTATTTGTGAAAATGATAAATTAAAAGAAGCAAAATCAATAATGGAAAAAGCACAAGAAAAAGGTGTAAAGATTGTGCTTCCAAAAGATGTTAGGGTATCAAAAGAATTTTCAAATGAAGCCCCAGATAAATTAGTTGATAGTGATAAGATTCCAGAAGGCTACCAAGGATTAGATATTGGTCCAAAGACATTTATGGAATTTTCACAAGAATTACAAAACGCAAAAACAATATTATGGAATGGTCCTTTAGGAGTATGCGAATTTGAAAAATATACTATAGGAACAGAGCAGGTTGCAGAAGCTATTGCACAAAACGAAGATGCTGTAAGTGTTGTAGGAGGTGGAGATTCAGTAGCAGCTATAAAGAAATTAGAATTGGAAGACAAGTTCAGTCATATTTCGACTGGTGGAGGTGCATCATTGGAATTACTAGAAGGAAAAGAATTACCAGGAATAGCATGTTTAACTGATAAAATAAAGAAAAATATAAAAAAAATATGTGGAAAAAAAGAAATAACTCAAGAAAATGAAGAAAAAATAAATCAAGAAGACAAGGAAGAAATACAAAAATAAAATAGAAAGGTTGTTAATATATATGAGAAAAAAAATAATAGCAGGTAACTGGAAAATGAACATGTTGCCAGATGATACTATTAGATTCATAGATGAGATAACACCTTTGATAAAGGATACGCAAAGTGAAATAATACTTTGCGTACCTTACACTGATTTGTTTTACGCTCTTTTAACAGCACAAAATACTAATATAAAAATTGGTGCACAAAATATGCATTGGGAAGAGAGTGGAGCATATACAGGAGAAGTATCTGCACAGATGTTAAAATCAATAGGTGTACAATATGTTATTATAGGACATTCAGAGAGAAGACAATATTTTAATGAAACAGATGAAACAGTTGCTAAAAAAGTAAAATCGGCATTTCAAATTGGACTAAATCCAATTTTGTGTGTAGGTGAAACTTTAGAGCAAAGAGAACAAGGAAAAGAAGAGGAAGTTGTAAAATCACAGTTGAAAATTGCACTAAGCAATTTAACAGAAGAGGAAGTAGCGAATATCATTATTGCATATGAACCAATATGGGCAATAGGAACTGGAAAAACTGCTACATCTGAAGATGCGAATAAAATGGCTAAAAATATAAGACAAGAAATATCAAATTTATATGGACAAAAAGTGGCTGAAAGAGTTATAATACAGTATGGAGGAAGTGTAAAATCTTCGAATTGCAAAGAATTATTTGAATCATCAGATATAGATGGAGCACTTATAGGAGGAGCAAGTTTAAAAGTTGATGAATTTGCAAAAATAGTTAATTACGATAGATAATACAAAGAATAAGGAGAGGACTTAAATAAAATATGGATAAAAAATTAACAATGTTAATGATATTAGATGGTTTTGGTAATAATGAAAATGAGGATGGAAATGCAATAAAATTAGCAAATACACCTAATATTGATAAACTAATGAAAACATGTCCAACTACTAATATTTATACAAGTGGTTTGCAGGTAGGTTTGCCAGATGGACAAATGGGAAATTCTGAAGTTGGACATACAAATATAGGAGCAGGAAGAATTGTATATCAAGATTTAACAAGGATAACAAAATCAATAGAAAGTGGCGATTTTTTCAGTATTCCTGAATTAGTTGAAGCAATTGAAAATTGTAAAAAAAATAATTCTAAATTGCATATATTAGGTTTACTTTCAGATGGAGGAGTTCATAGTCATATTCGTCATTTATATGCTATTTTAGAACTAGCCAAAAGAAAGGATTTTGAAAATGTATATGTTCATTGTTTCTTAGATGGAAGAGATACACCACCTGCATCAGGTGAATCATATATTACACAATTACAAGAAAAGATGAAAGAAAAAGGTGTAGGTAAAATTGCAAGTATATGCGGTAGATTCTATGCTATGGATAGAGACAAAAGATGGCAAAGAGTAAACAAAGCATATGATGCAATGGTAAGAGGTATAGGAAATAAAGCGAAAACAGCAATTTCTGCTATAGAAGAATCATATCAAAAAGAGATATTTGATGAATTTATAGAACCAACAATTATGTGCTCTGGTGACAAACCTGTTGCAACAATAGGAAAAAATGATTCTGTTATATTTTATAATTTCAGACCAGATAGAGCAAGAGAAATAACAAGAGCATTAGTTGATGATGAATTTAATGAATTTGAAACAGAAAAATTAGATTTATATTATGTATGTTTTACGCAATATGATGAGACATTACCAAATGTAAAAATTGCTTTTAAACCAGAAGTTTTAGCTAATACATTTGGAGAATATATTAGTAAAAAAGGATTAAAACAACTAAGAATTGCAGAAACAGAAAAATATGCACATGTAACATTTTTCTTTAATGGAGGTGAAGAAAAGCAATATCCAGGAGAGGATAGAATACTTGTACCATCTCCAAAAGTAGAAACGTATGATATGAAGCCTGAAATGAGTGCAGAAGAAGTTACTGAAAAAGTAATAGAAGCTATTAAATCTGAAAAATATGATTGCATAATATTAAATTATGCTAATCCAGATATGGTAGGTCATACAGGCAGTTTAACAGCTGCTATAAAGGCAGTTGAAACAATAGATACATGTGTTCAAAAAGTGGTTAATGAAATAAAAAATAAACAAGGAGTATTATTAATTACAGCAGATCATGGAAATGCTGAGCAAATGATAGATTATAAAACTGGAGAACCACATACAGCCCATACAACAAATAATGTTCCTCTAATTTTAGTAGGAATAGATGGTGTAAAATTAGAAGAGGGAAAATTAGCAGATTTAGCACCAACGATGTTAGATATTATGGGATTAGAAAAACCAGCTGAAATGACAGGAAAAAGTTTAATACAAAAATATAAATAATTCTTATATCTGGAGGAAATATGATAACTACGCCAGAAGTGCAAAAAATTTATGCCGATATTCAAAAACAACTATTTTATTTAATTCCGGAGAAATGGGATAAAATATTTCTATATGCTTCTGTTATTGAGCAAATGGAAGATTTAGAGACTGGAGAACTGTTTTTTTACTATTATCCTAAAGGAATATTAAAGAAAAATCCTATTAATGTATATGAGATACCAAGTAAATTTAGTTTAAATGAAGACGAGTATATACATTTAGTACAAAATTTGTATGATACAATTAAAGAATTAAGGCAGATATACAAGGAAAATAGTAAAAGAATATGGTCTAATATAACAATAAAATTGATAGGGGTAAAATTTGAAATAGAATTTGATTATGAGAACTTAACACATTCAAAGTATTCTAATACAGAAAGGCATATAATATGGAAATATAAATATTTAAACATTCCGCTTGAAACATTTAGTAAAAAGGAAAGAAAATTGATTCAAAAGTATTTAGACGAATATGTTGTTGATATAAGTAAAAAAGAAACATATACTGAATCTATTTATAAGCGTCCTATAAAAAATGTATTAGAATATAATAGGGAGAAAAAAGAAGAAGACGACGAGGATAAAGAGCAATTTGAGGAAAAAATGGCAGAGGAAGAAAATAAAGAAAAATTAGAAGAGCAGCAGAGATATACATATACTAAGAAAGAGAGAAAAGAATTAAAAAAACAATACAGTAAAAAAATAGAAGAACAGAAAAAAGAGCAAGAAGATATAGAGCCAATAGAACCGCTAGCAGATACAGTTAAAAGTCAAATTCTTAATCATTTATAAAGAAAGGATGATAATATGAAAGATTTTTTAGGAATTGAAAGTGTAAAAGCTTTGGAAGTACTTGATTCAAGAGGAAATCCTACTGTACAGGTAGAAGTTATTACAGAAGGAGGATTTTCTGGAGTTGCAATGGTACCATCTGGAGCATCAACAGGAAGCTTTGAGGCAGTTGAATTACGTGATGGAGATAAAGACAGATACTTAGGAAAAGGTGTTTTAAAAGCTGTAGAAAATGTTAACAAAAAAATAGCTAAGGAATTAGAAGGAATGAATGTCTATGAGCAAGTAAAAATAGACAAAAAGTTAATAGAGTTAGATGGAACTGAGAATAAAGCTAAATTAGGAGCTAATGCAACATTAGGTGTATCTTTAGCAGTAGCAAAAGCTGCAAGTCAATCTTTAGGAATGAGCTTATATAATTACATTGGAGGAACAAATGCAAAAGAATTACCTGTTCCTATGATGAATATAATGAATGGTGGAAAGCATGCTGATAGTGGTTTAACAGTACAAGAATTTATGATAATGCCTGTAGGTGCAAAAACATTTAGTGAATGCATGAAAATGGGAGTAGAAGTATATCATAATTTGAAGAAAGTATTAAAGGAAAAAGGATTAGCTACAGCAGTAGGTGATGAGGGAGGATTTGCTCCAAATGTATCTAGTGAAAAAGAAGCAATAGAATTAATATTAGAGGCTATATCAAAAGCTGGGTATGTTGCAGGTAAAGATATTTGTTTAGCATTAGACGTAGCAGCAACAGAAATGTTTGATGAGGCTAAAAAGATAGGAAAAGACGGATATTATTTCTGGAAAACAGATGAATTTAAAACTAGAGAGCAAATGGTAGACTTTATTGTTGATTTAGCAAACAATTATCCAATAATATCTATAGAAGATGGTTTAGCAGAAGAAGATTGGGAATCATGGAAAATACTAACAGAGAAGATAGGCGACAAAATTCAATTAGTAGGAGACGATTTATTCGTAACAAATATAAAAAGATTGCAAAAAGGTATTGACAATAATATAGCAAATAGTATATTAATTAAGTTAAATCAAATAGGAACATTAACAGAAACATTAGATGCTATAGAGCTTGCTAAAAAGAATGGATATACAGCTGTCGTATCACATAGAAGTGGAGAAACAGAAGATACAACTTTAGCAGATGTTGCAGTTGCAACAAATGCTGGTCAAATTAAGACAGGTGCACCATGTAGAACAGATAGAGTTGCAAAATATAACAGGCTTTTAAATATCGAAGATGAATTAGAAGATGTTGCTATATATAGAGGAAGAAGTGCTGTAAAATAAGAAAAGGAGGATATTTATCCTCCGATATATATTGGGGTATCGCCAAGCGGTAAGGCACTCGGCTCTGACCCGAGCATTCCTGTGTTCGAATCACAGTACCCCAGCCAGCTAGTGATAATACGAACAATATATTACTTTATACGGCAGTTGTGCTGTAATGTAAAGTTTGTAGTATTATCAAAATAGTCTAGTAAAAAATTACTAGGCTTTTTGTTTTTTACTTAGATATAAGTATTTCTGCATTATGTACTTTAGCAATCATATATAAAGTATCAATGTAATAAATTGGTAAATAATTGAATTTATAGCTGGTTTATGCTATAAATAAGTAAAAGAGGAGGTAGTAAGTGTGAGTGCAAATGATTATTTTAAAAATGATGAATATTGGTCTAAACATATTAATAAAAACTTGGAAGAAGATTTATGGATAGATGACTATAAAGAATATTTTAATTCAAAAGGAAAATGTTTAGATTTAGGATGTGGAATTGGACAATTTTCAAAGCAATTTGTAAAATATGGATATGAAGTAATTTCAGCAGATATATCAGAAATAGCCTTAAATAAGGTTAAAGATTTTAATAAAAATGTTATTAAACTAGATATGAGAGAAAGATTACCTTTCAAAAATAGTGAATTTGATTTGGTATTTGCCAATTTATCTATTCATTATTTTTCTGACGAAGATACTAAAAAGTTATTATTAGAAATAGAGAGAATTTTAAAAGATAGAGGATTATTTGTTGGAAGTGTCAATGCAATTCAAGGATTACAAGTAATAGAAAAAGAGGCACAAGAAATAGAATACCATTTTTATGAATATAAAGATAAACTAATAAGATTATTTGATGTTAATGATATAAAAAAATATTTAGCTGATTTTGATATTATAAAAATAGATGAAAGGGAAACTATAAGGTTTGAACATAAAAAAAATTATATAGTATTTATTGCAAAAAAGTGAATATTATAAACAAATAAAATCACCCAATGGGTAGACACTTTTTAGTATCTATTCCATTGGGTGTATTTTAAACTTTTTATTTTATTTTATTTTTTTTGAAATATATTACTCCAATTGATGTAATGAATGATGTAATAACAAATACAACTATAAATACTATTATAAGACTAGATTGACCTGTTTGAGGTATTTGTTTTGGTGCAACTGTTTTATCCTTTTTTGGAGTTTCAGGTGCTGGAGTTGGTTCTGGCTCAGGTGCTGGAGTTGGTGGTACTGTATATAGAACTCTTACTGTAGGTGAATCATCTGATGTTTTTTCTATTTTAGTACCATCATCAGTTTCTGCACTAGCATCAACTTTGCTATTAGTAGGTATAATTTTATCAACAATTTCTTTGTTGTAATCAGGTTTTAAAGTAAGTTTATAGCTTAAAGTTGCTACTTCACCAGCTTTTAGTAATTCAATTCTCCATGTTATTGAATTATCAGTTTTATCTATTTCTTGAGAGACATTTCCTATATTAGGTGATGCTACATATTCAAAATTAAAGTTATCAATTATTTCTTGAGGGAAATAATCTTTTACAACAATATTTTTTAAGTTATTTTCTTCAATAGTAATTAAGTCACTATAAATTTTATCAGCTATAGTAGATTGTATTTCATTATCAGGTATGTAATAATAACTGCTTATAGTAGGATTATCAACTGTTCCAAAAATTTCTTCAGCTAAAGCACGGTATGTCTTTTTACTTTGTGGTTCAACTCTATCACTATCAAGACCAATCATTGAGCCGATTACTGTAATTCCGCTAGCTTCAATTTCTTGTAATTTAGACTTAGTATTAGTAGCAACATTGCCTACATATGTTTGGAAATTTCCTTGAGTATCATTGTTAGGAACACCGTCTGTTAATAATACTAAATAGCGGTTTATATTTTCTTCTTTAGAATAATTTTGAGATGCTATTGTAATACCAGCATCAATATTAGTTCTAATACCAGCTTCATGTGTTTCAATAGAAGATATTGCTGATGATACTTCATCTTTTGAATCACTTAATGCTAATGTAAGTTTTGCATCATTTATAGTTCCTTCTACTTCTCCTTTAGTTGTATCTAGACTTGAAAAAGATACAACACCGACTTTAGCATGTGGATTTACAGAAAATAATTTGTCTATTAATAAATTTGCTGAATTAATAACTGCTTGCTTTCTTGTAATATCTCCAACGCTATCTGACATACTTGAAGAATTATCAACAACTAGAAAAACTTCAACAGCTTTTTGAGATACACTTACTTGTTTTGTATTCTTTACAGTAAGAGTTAAAGTAGCTGAACGAGTAGTAGCATCAAAGCTAGTAAGTTTTTTATCGACAGTACCTGAATCATCAAGATCTATATGACAAGATTTATCTTCAACTAATTCAAAAGTAGTAGTAGCACCATTAGAATCTGTATATGATGATTGCTTATCATTTGTGTTTCCATCAGTATTTGGTGTATCTGATGTAGCTAAGCTTGACATTGACAATGTTGTAATAGTTAAAAATAAAATTAAAGAATAAATAATTTTTTCAAAAAAATTTGTTTTTTTCATAGCTTAAAATCTCCTTTTAAATTAATACATACAATATATATTATATAACATAAATGCGTAATTTTCAACAAAAAAAGGGCAAAATGAGATAAAAACAATGAAAAATATTATTCACTACTTGTAAATAAAAAAATATATGGTAAAATAGAAGTATATTTATAGTACAAGGAGGAGTACAAATGAAAAATTTTTCAAGTTGGTTAATTGCGATGTTTGCTTTTATGTTTTGGGGATTTAGAGTTGTTGGAACAGTTATGACATCATTAGGTAATGATTTTTTGTTTGAACCTACTAATCTAACAATGGAAGTAATATTGTTGTTTGTAACTTTTTTGAGTATTTGTTTTATAATAAAAAGAAGGTTATGGGCAAGTCTTATTTATTTAGTAGCTCATTATGCTTATTATGCACCAAGTCTTTATAATCATTTTATGGCGATAAAGGATGGAGCTTTAGCAATGGATCAATACATGGGAGTATTTTTTGAGTTTATAGGACTTATATTACCATTAGCTGCTGTTTTTGATGTATTATTAGATAAGAACAGAAAAGCTCATCCAAAAGATAAAAAGACAGACTGGTTTTATAAAAATGAGCAATATGACAGACAATTGGATGAAAGGGCAGATAAAAATAATTATAGAACTTTGTAATATGAAATGACTAAAACAAAATTGCATAAAAGGAGTGATTTTTACGAATAATTTTTTAGCTCAAATTATTGGTGCATTTGCAATTTTATTTTGGGTAGTTAGCGTTCATGGAAAAAAACAATACAAAATTCTATTTTTACAAGCACTTGCCAATTTATTGTATACATTTCAGTATATTTTACTAGGAGTATTTCCAGCTGCGTCAATGAATATATGTTCTTGCTTTAGAAGTTACATTTTTTACAGAAAAAGAAAAGAAGATAAAGATATTTCAAATGTATGGCTACTATTTTTTATATTTTTAATAATTTTAGTAGGTGGAATCACATATAATGGGTATCTATCACTTATACCTATTATAATAACATTATTTTATACAGTATCATCATGGATGAAGGAATCTACATGGATTAGAATTGTATTTTTAGTAGCTGCCTTTGTTTGGATATATTACAACTATAAGGTGGGTGCATATATAACTATAGTCGGAAATATATTTGAGGTAGTGTCTGGAATATTAGCACTGATTAAGTTTTATGGAAAAGACGAAAAAAATAATGTAAAGAAATAATTTATCAAAATTTGATTAAATTATTTCTTTTTCTTTTTTAACATAATATATTAAATACTTTATAAAAGAGTATAAATATGATATAATACTCATAGTTTTGTATAAAAAATTAGTAATGTATGGAGTTATATATGTATGATTTAAGAAATTTGAATGATTATGAGTTTGAACATTTATCACTAGATATAATGGAAAGAAACCTTAATGTTAAATTATATAGATTTCCAAAAGGAAGAGATGGCGGGATAGATTTATGTGATAAAATTGAAAAACCAAAAATTATAATACAAGTAAAACATTATAAAGATTATTCGGGACTGAAAAGCACAATAAAAAGACAGGAAGCAGAGAAAGTAAAAAAACTCAAACCAGAAAATTATTTTCTATGTACAAGTTGTCAATTAACCAAAAATAATAAGTTAGAAATATATGAGATGCTAAAACCATACATGAAAAGTGCAGAATGTATAATTGATGGATTAGATATCAATGATTTTATTGAAGGTGAGCAAAATCAAGATATAGTTAGGAAGCATTATAAATTGTGGTTATCTGCAAGTAATGTTTTATCATTAATAAATAATAAAAAAGTGTTTATAGACTGTGATGAGCTTGTATATGATATCGAAAAAAA
>CANQHH010000028.1 GCA_947623615.1 uncultured Clostridia bacterium
TTATGGTGTACCAAATACTATAGATGTATTTGACATATATTCTTGGATGATGCAACAATATGGATTGACAAGTATTAATCAATAAAAAGAAGAACCTAAATTGTTATACCGAAAGTTTAACAAGTAGGGTTCTCTTCTTTCTTATTGTATAGGAAAAATCGAAGATTTTTGCTATACAACAAGGTTAAGTTTCCTTGGATCGTGCAATAATTGCGAAGCAATTTTGCACATGTGGCGAAGCCACTTTTCTTACAATTTAAGATTAACTAGTTTAATTCAACAACAGTTACTCCCATTTCACCTTCTCCGAAAGTTCCAAGCCTAAAAGATTTTACAGAGGAGTTGCTTTTCAAATATTGGTGAATACCATTTCTAAGTTTTCCAGTACCTTTTCCGTGAACTATGCGAATAGGTGACAGTTTTGCAATTACGCAATCATCAATATATTTATCTATAACAAAAAGCGCATCATCAACATTTAATCCGATAACATTTATCTCAGGAGAAATGTTTTTAGATTTGTATTTATCATTTTTATTAAAACTAATATTCCCCTTAGAAGTTTGCTTATCAAGAGTATTATTTTTCATACTATTTTTAGTATTTAGTGTTTTTAATATTTCTAAATTAAGCGTGTTTTTATTGTCCCCGCTATTATTTATATCTTGTAGTTTATCATTTAATTCGTTTCTAAGTCTATTTGCAGAAGTTAAATTGTTAGCATTATTTGAAGAGCTTTTTTCGATTTTATTTAATTTTTTTATTATACTATTTGCTTCTTCTTTCGCAGATAGCACAATATTTCTAGCCTCATTTTTAGCATTGTCCAATAATTCACGTTCACGTTTTTTTAAAGAATTTTTATCATTTTCTAAAGATTTTCTCAAAGTTTGAATTTGAACTAAATTTTTATGAATTTCTTCACGTTCTTTTTCTATTTGTATTTTATCATCATATATGCTTTTCATTAGCTCTTCTATGCTAGTATCGTCTTCATTTACCAATGATTTAGCAGTGTCGAGAATATCGGTATTTAAACCTAATTTTCTACTTATTGCAAAAGCGTTACTTTTACCAGGGATACCAATTAAAAGATTATATGTTGGCTGTAAATTATCTATATCAAATTCGCTACTTGCATTTTCAAAACCATCTGTTAATAAGCAAAAATTTTTTAATTCCTGATAATGTGTGGTAGATAAAGCAATACTTCCAAGATTGTGAAAAAATTGTAATATACTAATTGCCAAATTAGCACCTTCTATAGGATCGGTTCCCGAACCAAGTTCATCAAGAAGTATTAGACTATTAGAAGTTGCTGTGTTTGTAATTTCAACAATATTAGAAATATGTGAAGAAAATGTACTAAGAGATTCTTGAATACTTTGTTCATCACCAATATCTGCAAAAATATTATCAAAAATATAAATACTACTATTTTCGCTACAAGGTATAAAAATACCAGAGTATGCCATAAGAAGCATAAGACCGAATGTTTTTAAAGTTACAGTTTTACCACCTGTATTAGGTCCTGTTATAACAAGAGATGTAAATTTATCACCAATTGATATGTTTATAGGAACTATTTTTTCTTTTGGAATAAGAGGATGTCTAGCTTTAATAAAATTAACATATTTATTGTCGTTTATAATTGGTAGTACGCCGTTTATATCAATAGAGTAATTAGCTTTTGCAAAAATCAAGTCCAACTCTCCAATAATATGCAAATTATTGGTTATAGGCTCGCAATAATCATATAACATATCAGATAAGTTTTTTAAGATTTTTTCTATTTCAATATTTTCTTCAACCTTTAAACTTGAAATTTTATTATTTAAATCAAACACACTAATTGGTTCTATAAAAACAGAAGAGCCACTACTTGAGATATCGTGTATAAGACCTTTAACAGTATTTTTATATTCTGATTTTATAGGGATTACATATCTATCATTACGAATTGTAATAATAGGCTCCATTATATATTTAGAATAGGTATTAGAGTGAATGAATGAATTTAGTTTATCTCTAATTTCCTGTTCTGATTTTTTTATTTGGTTTCTAATAGATAATAATGTACTAGATGCATTATCAGATATTGTATTATCATCTAAAATAATGCTAGATATTTTTTCTTCTATACCTTTGTTAGTGTATAAACTTAAGAAGAAATGAGTTAATATAGGAAAATCAGAAGTATCAAAGTTTTCATCAGTAAAGAAATATTCTTTCAAATATCTAGATACTTTTAAAATAGCAGTTATTTCCAATAAAGCCTTAGGTGATAAGATTGAATAGCCTTTTAATTGTGTTATCCATAAGCTAATATCTGGAATTTCGTCTATAGGAAAAGAGCCTTTTCTAATTTTTAAATTTACAGCCTCATTAGTTTGAAAAAGTAAATTTGATACAGAAGATTTATCAAATTTAGGTTTAAGTGTAGACAAATTTTCTTTTCCGATATATGTTTTACAATATTTGTTTAAAAAGTTTATAATTTTATTATATTCTAGTACTTCTAAATATTTTGCGTTCATCATAACCTCCAAAAATAAATTCTAATATATTATTACACAAAATGTAAAAAAATTCAAATAATGCTTGCAATTGGGAAAAAAATGCAGTATAATAATAAATGCATAGTATTTATAAGAAGAGTGGAAGCAAATTCCACTCTTCTATACGTAATATGGAATAAAATGTAAGGAGATACTAGATGGCAAACATAGAGGAAAAAGTAGAAAAATTATTAAAAAAGCCAATAGAAGATTTGGGATATAAATTATATGATGTTAATTATGTAAAAGAAGGTCAAAACTATTTTTTACGAGTATTTATTGAAAAAGACGATGGAGAAATATGTTTAGATGACTGTGAGAAAGTAAATAACGGAATAAATGATATATTAGATACGGCAGATTATATAAAAGAGCAATATTTTCTAGAGGTATCTTCAACAGGAGTAGAAAAAGTTTTAAGAAAAGATGAACATTTAAAACAGAATATAGATAATGAAATTCAAATAAAATTATTTAAGCCAATAAATAAACAAAAGGAGTTTGTGGGAACATTAAAAGAGTTTGACGAAAATAATATAATTCTATGTTTAGAAAATAATGATGAAATTAAAATTGATAGAAAAGATATAGCTTTAATAAAAACTGTTTTTGATTGGGATAAAATATAAAGGAGGAGTAAAAAATGAGAAAAAAAGCAGATAAAAGCAGTGTTCAAGCAATTGATAGTAAAGAATTGATTATGGCAATGGAAGAATTAGAAAAAGAAAAAGGAATAAAAAAAGATTATTTATTAGAATCAATAGAAACAGCATTGGTTACAGCATATAAAAGAAATTTTGATTCAGTTGAAAATGTAAAAATTACAATGGATAAAGAAACTGGAGAAATACATGTTTATGCAGAGAAAGATATAGTAGAAAATCCAGAAGATATAGAAGATGTAAATTTACAAATTACATTAGAAGAAGCTAGAAAAATAGATCCTAAACTTCAAATAGGTGATAAAGCATTAATAGAATTAGTACCAAAAAATTTTGGAAGGATAGCAGCAGGAACAGCTAAACAAGTTATAATACAAAAAATTAGAGAAGCATCTAGAAATTTTCTATTTGATGAATTTAATGATAGAAAAGGAGAAATTGTTTCTGGAATAGTACAAAAATCAGAAGGCGGAATTATAGTATTAGATTTAGGAAAATTAGAGGGTGTTATACCTGTAAAAGAACAAATACCAACAGAAAAATATAAAGTTAATGATAAAATAAGAGCATATGTATTGGATGTAGAAAGAGGAGCAAAAGGAAATCCACAAGTCATAGCATCAAGAGCTCATCCTGATTTTGTAAGAAAACTATTTGAGTTAGAAATTCCTGAAATATATGAGGGAGTAATTGAGATAAAAAGTGTTTCGAGAGACCCAGGAAATAGAAGTAAAGTTGCAGTATATTCACCAAATGAAAATATAGATCCAGTTGGATCATGTGTTGGACAAAAGGGTATTCGTATACAAAATATAATAAACGAATTAAATGGAGAAAAAATTGATGTAATTGAATGGTCAGAAGATCCAGCAATTTATATATCAGCAGCATTACTTCCAGCACAGGTTATGGCAGTAGATATAAAAGAAGAAGAAAAATTTGCTCAGGTAATAGTCCAAGATGATCAGTTATCATTAGCAATTGGTAAATCTGGACAAAATGCAAGATTAGCAGCAAAATTAACTAAATGGAAAATAGATATAAAAAGTGAATCTCAATTTAGAAAAATGCTTGAAGAAATGCAAAATGAAACATCAGAAACAGATTCTGACGAATCTAATGAAACTGAAGAAAGTATACAAGAATAGAAATATAAATAAATCGAATACAATAGAATAAAGGGTGTGAAAAATTGAAAAGTTTACCGGAAAGAACTTGTATGGGATGTAATTCCAAAAAAGTAAAAAATGAGCTAATAAGAATTGTAAAAGATAAAAATGGTAATATTAGTATAGATAAAGATGGCAAAGCTTCTGGCAGAGGTGCATATATATGTGATAATATAGAATGTCTTGAAAAAGCGATAAAATCACGAAGAATTGAAAGAGTTTTTTCTCAAAAAATTGAAGATGAAGTATATGAAAGGTTACGAGGTGTTATTATTGGGGGATAACAATAAATTATGCGGAATCTTAGGATTAGCCAGAAGAGCAGGAAAAATAGTTTTTGGAACAGAAGCATGCTTACAAGGTGTAAAAAGAAAAAATATAAAGCTTTTAATAGTAGCTAAGGATGCAGCAGAAAGGACAAAAACCAAATTCAGCCAACTATGTAAAGAAAATAATATACAATTATTAGAAATTTTGAATATAGAAGAAATAAGTAAATCTATAGGAAGTGCAAATAAAGCTATTATCGGGATTAAAGATATAAACTTTTCAAAAGAGATAATTAAGATTATTGATGGGGGTGAAATTATTGGGTAAGACAAAAATACATGAAATTGCAAAAGAAATCGGCTTAACCAGTAAAGAAGTATTAGAAAGAGCACGTGAATTAGGAATTAGTGTAACTAGTCATTTAAGTTCTGTTGATGAGACCAAAGCTAAAAAGATACGAGAGAGTTTTATGGAAAATAAAAAAGGGGTAGCTGAGAAAAAGCAGGATAAAAAGGGAACCAAAAGCAGGGATATTAAAGAAAATAAAAAAGAGGACACTCCAGTTATTATAAGAAGAGAAGTCATAATTGCTGAAGATGATAATGCTATAAACGATAAAAGCAATAATGATGAAAATAGGAGAAAAGATGTTGGTTTTGTAGAAAGAAATACTAATAAAGATTATAATATAGTGTATAGGAATAAACAAACAAAGCCACTTACGGTAAATGAATTATTTGGGATAAAAGAAAAGAAACCACAAGAGGATAAAAAAGTAGAAGAGAAGACAGAAAATATTAAGGAGACAAGAAAGCCAGAAGTGAAAGAGAAAGTAGAAGTTGTTAATACAAATAAAGAAATAGTAAATAAAATGCCTAGAGAAAATGAAATTAAAGTAAATAAAAATCCTATAAATGACACTAAAAATGTAGAAAATAATAAGAACAATAACAGCAATAATATTAATAACAATAATAATAACAACAATAATAATAATAACATGAATAAAAATAATAGAAACAATGGGTATAAAAATAATCAAAATGTGGACAATAAAAGTAACAATAAAAACAATCAAAGATACAATAATCAAAATAATAGGGGTCAATTTAATAAAAATAGACCTTTGGATGAAAAGGGCATAGACAAAAATATAAAAAATATAATGGCAACAGAGACTGTTGAAAAGGAAAATCAAAGAGATTATACAAACAAGTCTATAGATAAGCAAAAAAATAACAATCGATTTGACGATTCTAAAAATAATAAAAAACAAAATAAGTCTAGAAAAGCTGGAAGATTTGAAGAGTTTGATGGTGGAAAATTAAAGGATTTAAAACAAGTAGATAAGTTGTCAAATATGTTTAATGAGCAAGATGGTGGTATGTTAGAATATTATGATTTAACAACTGCTAGAGGCAAGAAAAACAAAAAGAAGCTTGTTAACAAAAATAATGAAGAAAGAAACAAGCAAAAGATTTTTGAATTAAAAGAGATAACAATTCCAGAAAATATTACAGTAAAAGATTTAGCAGCAGAAATGAAAAAGACGACAGCAGAAGTTATAAAAAAATTATTTAATTTTGGAATAATGGCAACAATAAATAATTCAATAGATTTTGATACAGCATATTTAGTTGCAAGTGAATTTGGAATTACAGCTAATAAAAAAGAGCAAATAAGCGAAGAAGATATATTGTTTGATGAGACAGAAGATTCACCAGAGGATTTAAAACCAAGACCACCAGTAGTTGTTGTAATGGGACACGTAGATCATGGTAAAACATCACTATTAGATGCAATAAGAAGTACTAATGTTATAGGTGGTGAAGCAGGTGGAATTACACAACATATTGGTGCATATAAAGTAAATATAAATGGTAGGGAAATCACATTTTTAGATACACCAGGTCATGAAGCATTTACAAGCATGAGAGCCAGAGGTGCTCAAATTACAGATATAGCGATTTTAGTTGTTGCAGCAGATGATGGAGTTATGCCACAAACAATAGAGGCTATAAATCACGCAAAAGCTGCAGATACACCAATTATAGTTGCTATAAATAAAATCGACTTACCAAATGCAAATGTGGAAAAAATCAAACAAGAGTTAATGGAATATGATTTAGTTGCAGAAGAATGGGGCGGAGATACAATATTTGTGCCAATATCTGCAAAGAAAAAGATAAATATAGAGAATTTGCTTGAAATGGTTTTATTGGTTGCAGATATGAAGGAACTTAAGGCAAATCCAAACAAACAAGCAAAAGGAACTGTAATAGAGGCAAGACTTGACAAGGCAAGAGGACCAATTGCATCAATGTTGATTCAAAGAGGAACACTTGATGAAGGTGATACAGTTGTTGTTGGTACATCTATTGGAAGAATTAGAGCTATGAAAAATGATAAAGGACAAAGGATTAAAACAGCAGGACCATCAACACCAGTTGAAATTATGGGTCTAACAAATGTGCCAGAAGCGGGCGATATATTCTATGAAGTAAAAAATGAAAAAATGGCAAAACATTTAATTGAAAGACGTAAACGTCAAGAAAGAGAAAAAAGAGTCGCTGAAAGCAATAAAGTAACATTAAGCAATTTATTTGAAAAAATGGAAACAGAAAACTTGAAACAATTACCAATTATTGTAAAAGCAGATGTTCAAGGAACAGCGGAGGCTTTGAAACAATCATTAGAAAAAATTTCTAATGAAGAGGTAAGAGTAAAGGTTATTCATTCAGGAGTAGGTGCTGTTAATGAATCAGATGTACAACTAGCAAGAGCTGCAAAAGCGATAATAATTGCATTTGATGTAAGACCAAATTTAGCTGCAAAAGAGATGGCAGAGAAGGAATCAGTTGAAATAAAACAATATTCTGTTATATACCAAGCAATAGAAGAAGTTGAAGCTGCAATGAAAGGTATGTTAGAGCCAGTATTTGAAGAAAAAGTAATTGGAAATGCAGAAGTAAGACAAACATTTAAAGTATCAAGTGTTGGAACTATTGCAGGATGTTATGTATTAGACGGTAAAATTGAAAGAAATGCAGGAGTTCGTGTAATACGTGATAATGTTGTAATACATGAAGGAAAATTGGCATCTTTAAAGAGATTTAAAGATGATGTAAAAGAAGTTACAAAAGGATATGAATGTGGAATTCAGATAGAAAAATACAATGACATAAAAGAATTAGACATCATAGAAGTTTTTGTAATGGAAGAAGTAAAAAAATAGGAGGGTATAATGCCGAAAAACGAAGCTAGACTAAGTAGAATAAATGAAGAATTAAAAAAAGAGCTTAGTCAAATAATCAATTATGAACTGAAAAATCCGAATGTTACAGGAATGTTGACTGTTACAAGAGCAAAAATTACTCCAGATTTTAAATATGCTAAAGTTTATGTAAGCATATTAAATTCGAAAAATATAAAGAAAACAATGGAGGGCTTAAAAGAATCTTCAGGATTTATAAGAAGTCAGATTGCTAAAACTATTAATTTAAGGATTACACCAGAATTGATATTTGAAATAGACGATTCTTTAGAACAAGGCGAAAAAATAGATACTATATTAAAAGAACTAAAAAAGGGAAAATAAAAGATGATTGGTGAGACCTGTCCCCAAATCCTAAAAAAAAGGAAAAAGGGACTGTCCCCATTAAGGAGGAAGAATGAGCACACTCGATAATATATTAGAGGAAATAAATAAAGCGAATAGCATAGTTATATTAACACATGATAATCCTGATGGTGATGCTATAGGTACAAGTTTAGCGTTGTATAACGCTTTAAAAAATTATGGTAAGAATCCGGATGTTATAATTCCTGTATATCCACGTATATTTGATTTCTTACCAGGAATAGATGAAATAAAAGAAAAAAGTGATGTAGAAAAATATGACTTAGCAATTTCTGTAGATTGTGCTAGTATAAAAATGCTTAATGGATTTTCGGAGTATTTTGAAAAGGCTAAAACAAAGATTGCAATAGATCATCATAGTACAAATACTATGTTTGGAGATATTAATTTTGTTGATCCTGATGCACCTGCTTGTAGTCAAATAATGATAGTTATATTAAATCATTTTAATATAGAAATAACTAAAGAAATTGGAAGTTGTATTTTAAGCGGAATTATTACAGATACTGGAGGGTTCAAGTATTCTAGTGTTACAGCTGAAACTTTTCAATTTGTTGGTTGGCTATTAAATAAAGGTGTTAATGTTTCAAAAATTTATAGAAAAGTATTGCAAATAAAAACAAAAGCTAATTTTGAATTACATAGAATGGCATATGACAGAATAGAATTTTTAGAGGATGGAAAAATTGCATATACTTATATAACTAAAGAGGACGAAATAAGTGTTAATGCACAACCAGGTGATCATGAAGGAATTGTTGAAATAGGAAGAGATGTAGAAGGTGTAGAAGTTTCAATATTTATACACCAAACTGAAAAAGGATGCAAAGTATCTTTACGTTCAAACGAATATGTAAATGTTTCAGATGTTTGTTTATCCTTTGGTGGAGGAGGACATCAAAGGGCTGCAGGTGCGTTACTACAGGGAAGTGTTGAACAGGTAAAAGATAAAATTTTATATCAAGTAAAATCATATCTAAAATAACTAAAACTGATAAATTAAAAGACAAGGATATATAATATATGTTAGATGGAATTATTGTTGTTAATAAACCTAAAGGCTATACATCACATGATGTTGTAAGTATAGTAAAGAAAATTGTAAAAGAAAAGGTTGGACATGCAGGAACTTTAGACCCGAATACAACCGGAGTACTACCTTTATTAATTGGAAAAGGGACAAAATTATCGTATTATTTAATAAACCATGATAAAGAATATGAGGTAACATTACAATTAGGAGAAAAAACTGAAACAGCTGATTGTGAAGGAAGTATAATTGAAAAAAAAGAGGTTTCAAATGATATGTTGCAAAAGGAAAATATTGAAAATGTAATGAAATCTTTTTTAGGAAAACAAGAACAGGTTCCACCAATATATTCAGCAATTAAAGTAAATGGTAAAAAGTTATATGAGTATGCAAGGCAAAATGAAAAAGTTGAAATACAGCCAAGAAAAATTGAAATATATGAAATTATCTTGAAAGATATTTTAGAGAAAAAGAAACAAATAATTTTTTCTGTAAAATGTTCTAAAGGGACATATATAAGAAGTTTATGTGAAGATATTGCTCAAAAGTTAGGAACAGTTGGATATATGAAAGAATTGCAAAGAACAGTGGTTGGAGAATTTACTATTTCTCAAACTGTTACTATAGAACAAATGCAAGAAAACATAAATAATAAAGAATTCTGGGAGAATAATTTTATATCTATTGAATCTTTTTTTAATAAATTATATCCAGAAAATGAAATAGAGCTTGAAGAGAAGAGAATAACACCATTTTTAAATGGAGTAAAATTGACTAAAATATTGCCAGATGGACTGTATAGAGTGTACACTAAAAATAAGAAATTTATAGGAATTGGAGAGGTAAAAAATAATTTAATAAAAAGAGAAATAATAGTTGAAAATAATCTCAGTTTGTGATAATATATATATAAGAAATAAAGATATAAAAGATTAAAACTTCCCTGCGTAGTACGTGTAGACTGGAATTTTAGAACCAACAATAGATTAAAGGGAGTCCGACTTTGAATGTGGCGTGTAGGCTTATTCAATTACGATATAAGAAACCCATGAGCATTCAACAAGACACCCACCTGTGTAAACAGGCTCTTAAAATTTCATTCATCTTACGGCTAAAGTGGGGAGTTTTCTTTTTGTTTAGATGAGGAAAATATGAAAATAAAAGAATTATATGATTATGCAATTAAATTACTTAAAAAGTATAATATAGAAGATGCTAATTTAAAATCTAGAATTTTACTTTGTTATGTTTTGGGAAAAGATAAAAATTACATAAATGTGAATTATAATCAAGAAGTAGATAAA
>CANQHH010000029.1 GCA_947623615.1 uncultured Clostridia bacterium
ACACAATAGATCATAAATTTAATGAATGGGAAGTAAAAGAAGATAATACTAGAGAGCGTTCATGTACTGTATGTGGATATACAGAAAAAGAAGATTTAGTAAAAAGTATTTCTAATGCTACAGTTTCACTTTCAACATCAAAATATACGTATGATGGAATGAAGAAGGAACCTTCAGTTACAGTTAAAGATGGAAACAAGATGTTAGCAAAAGGAAAAGATTATACAGTAGCATATAGTAATAATATAGTAGCAGGTACTGCAAAAGTAAAAGTTACAGGTATTAATAATTATAAAAATACAGTAAGTGAAACATTTACAATTGTAAGAAAAAGTAACAAAATTACAGCAAAAGACATAACAAGAGAATATTCTGATAAAGAGCAAACATTCTCAATTGGAGCAAAACAAGAAGGAGACGCAACATTAAGTTATAGAAGTGATAATAGTGCAGTTAAAGTAGATAAATCTGGAATGGTAACAATAAGAGAAGGATTTTCTGGAAAAGCAACAATTACAATTACAGCAGATGAGACAGAAGGATATAAATCAGCAACAAAAGAAGTTACAATTACAGTTAAGGTAAAAGCACCAACAATTGAAGTAACTGAAGAAAAGGCTACAAAAGAAGCTAGACCTACAAAAACTGTAGTAGCTCAAGATACAAGTACAACATCTGCAAGTGCAGTATCAACGGCAAATAAAACTGCAGCAAGTACTACAACTGCAAAGAAAGCTACGACAACTACAACAGTTAAGAAAGTTACAGTTAAAAAAGTAAATAATAAGATTACAGCATCTAACTTTACAAAGAAATATTCTACTAAAGCACAAAGCTTCTCGATTAAAGCAAAACAAAAAGGAAATGCTAAATTAACATATAGCAGTAATAATAAAAATGTAAAAGTAAGTAGCTCAGGTAAAGTTACAATTGCAAAAGGATTTATTGGAAAAGCAACAATTACAATCAAATCAAAAGCAACAACACAATATAATTCAGCAACAAAGAAAATTACAGTAACAGTAAATCCACCAACTGTAAAACTTACAAAATTAAGTAAATCTGGCAGTAAGAAAATGAAAATTAATTGGAGTAAATCTACAGCAGTTACAGGATATCAAATACAATACTCTACAGACAAGAATTTCAAAAAGAATGTAAAAACAGTTAAAATTACTAAAAACAGCACTACTTCAAAAACAGTTTCTAAGTTAACAAAGAATAAAAAATATTATGTTCGTATACGTACTTATAAAACAGTTTCTGGAGTAAAATACTACTCTGGATGGAGTTCAATTAAGAATATTAAAATAAAATAAATATAAACAAAAAAAATTCCAGTGAGAAATCGCTGGAATTTTTTTGCGTATGCATCCTACTATAAAAAACAATCATAAATTACGGTTAGTGTTAATAAAGTTAAATAGAGAAAATAGGAGGTGTATATATATGGTACAAGATGAAGAAGGTAATCAAGATGTAGAAATTTATGAAATAGATAATAAAAAATATACAGTAATAACAAAATGTGTGAATAATGTGCAAAACATAGATGGATTATATGATGTAATATGCAAATATATAGTTTCGAAACTGAATTGAAATATATGATTATATATACCTCAAAAAGAGGTGATTGATTATGAATGGAAAGTATAGAGTTGCAGCATATTTAAGACTATCGCAGGAGGATGGAGATAAAGAGGTAAGCGATAGTATAATAAGTCAAAAAAATATTATAGAAAGGAAGGTAGAAGAGTTAGGAGAAGAATTTGTTATAGTAAATTACTACATAGATGATGGGTATACTGGTCTTAATACTAATAGACCAGATTTCCAAAAAATGATAGCAGATATAGAAAAAGGAGCTATAAATTGCATAATTACAAAAGATTTATCAAGACTTTCAAGAAATAGTTTTGAAGCCAATTATTATATAGAGATGTATTTTTTAGAAAAGAATATAAGGTATATATCAGTTTTGGATAATGTAGATACAGGAATAGAAAATTCCAATAATGATATGATACAATTTAAAACTCTTATAAATGATTGGTATAGTAAAGATATTTCAAGAAAAGTAAAGTCGAGTATATGGGCAAGGAAAGAAAAAGGGATGTTTATGGGTGCAATTGCTCCATACGGTTATAAAAAGTCAAATAAAGATAAACACAAATTGGTAATAAATATACAAGAGGCAAGAATTGTAAAAAAGATATATGAAGGATATAGTACAGGAAAAAAAATAGCTGATATAATAAAAGAATTGCAAAATTGTAATATACCAAGTCCTAGCAATAATTTGATAAATGGAGAGGTAAGATGTGTATGGAGCGAAGAAACGATAAAGAGAATACTATCTAATAAAGTCTATTTAGGACATACAGAATATGGAAAAAGGATAAACTTAAGCTATAAATCTAAAAAGAGAAAATATATACCACCAGAAGAGTGGAGAATTGTATATAATACTCATGAGCCAATTATAACAGAAGAATTATTTGATAAAGTGCAGAAAATTAAAAATATAAATAAAACAATAAAAAGAAAAAAGCATGAATGGACACTAAATGGAATTGTGAAATGTAAAGAATGTGGATCAAAAATGACATTGAAAGTTGAATACAGTAGAGATAATACAAAGATACTAAAATCAAAAAAGATATGTTGTTTGAATGGGTTAAAAAAGTATAAAGGGAAAGATTGTATTAGAGGCAGTAAAGGGCTAGATGAAGAAAAACTAAATAAAATAGTTTGGAATAATATGAAAAAAACAATAGGAACACTAGATAAGAAAAAAATAAAAGAATTGATATTGTATAATAAAATAATAAGAGAAAATGCTAATCATAACAAAGAGTTATTGAATAAAGAATTAAAAAAGGTAGAAAGCGAGATAAAAACTCTTTATTTAGATTATAAACAAGAATTGTTAGATGAAGATGACTACAAAAAATATTATAAAGAAAAGTGTGATGTGAAAAATAGAATAATAAAAGAATTGGAATGTATAGAAAAAGATGGAGAGAGTAATATTATTATAGCAGAAAAAAAGATAGATGAATTATTAGATATGAAAAATTGGAATATGGAGCTTATATCAGAAATAATATGCGATATTAAAATAGATAAAGATAATCAAATATACATATATTATAAATATGATATTTTTAAGGCGGTGGCTTAGTTTGAAAGAATATAGAGCAGGGATATATTTAAGATTATCAAAAGAACATGGAGAAGAAAATAATAGTATAGAGGCACAAAGAGAAATTACAACTAATTACGCTATTTCTAAAGGATATAATATAGTAAAGGAATATGCAGACAATGGTTATTCTGGAATATTAGATTCAAGACCAGAACTTAATAAAATGATTGTAGATATATCAAGAGGGGTTATAAATATGGTAATAGTAAAAGATATAAGCAGATTAACTCGTGATAAGAATAAAACAGGTTGGTATACAGAGGTATTTTTCCCAGATAATGATGTGAGATTTATATCTGTAACAGAGTTTATAGATAGTGGTGAAAGGTATGAAATAGATGATAGTATAATGCTTCGAGGAATAGCTAATCAATCATATATTGCAGATATATCAAAAAAAATAAGGGCAAATAAAAAAGCAATGAAAGAAGCTGGGCAATTTGTGGAAAGTAGACCGCCTTATGGATATAAAAAAGATCAGGAAAATAAACATGAGATAATTATAGATAATGATGTGGCAGGAAATATAAAGAAAATCTATCAAATGTATATAAATGGTATAGCAAGTAGCAGTATAGCAGAATACTTTAATAACCAGAAAATTAAAAATCCTAGTAGATATATGAAACTAAAAAATGCAAGTAAAAGATGGAGCGCAGAAACAATAAATTATATATTATCAAATCCGTTTTATATTGGAAATACAGTAATGAATAAATATGAAACTAATTACATCAGAAAAACTTGCAGAGAGAATAAGAATAAAAAAACTTGGCTGATAAAGGAAAACACACATCAGGCTATAATTGCAAAAGAAGAATATGAAAAGGTACAGGAAATAAAGGCTAGAAAAAAAGGTAGTACTGGAAAAAAATATGATTTCTTATTAAAAGGTTTAGCGTATTGTGGACATTGTAAAAAAAGATTACAATATAAAATATATAAATCTAAAGATAAACAAAGATATTTACATGATGGAGCAGGATTTACTTGTAATTATTTTTATAAAAAACAATGCAAAAATAAGAATTATATTAGAGAGAAAAACTTAAATGATATAGTTAAAAATGAAGTTATGAAAAAATTAAGTATTATTGAAGTAGATAAAATGATTAATAAAGTAATTGAGTATTATAAAGAAAACAGTGAGGATATTCAGAATGTAAAAATGTACAAAAATGAAATTGAAAAGCTAGAAAGAAGGAAGCGAGTTTTATATAAGAAAAAGTGCGAACAATATATAACAATAGAAGAATTTAAAATAGAATATGATAAAACTAAAAAGGAAGTAAAAAAGTACCAAATGCTAATAAAAAAATTAGAGCAAAATAACGAGAACAAATTAAGCAAAAACAAAATAAAATATGTAATAGAAGAATTTAAAAAAGGAAATTATATAACAAATGAGTTTTTAAAAGAGATTATAGACAAGATAGAAGTTTATTCCCAAAATAGAATAAAAGTAATTTATAAATTATCACAAATTTAGCGAAAGAACTAAATTTATTTTTTAAACTAATTACTGCAATAAATGACTGGTAACACAAGGAGGTGAGTGGGGAATTTTAACAACAAAAAATATATTTGATTTTTGTGTGAATTACTTTGAAAAAATGGAAAAATATACAAAAACAATTTACATAATGACGTTACTATGATATAATAGAAAATGGGTGAGGCATAAATAAAATCAGTATTACAATGTAAAAAGAATGGGGGATGAATATGGGAAAAAATGCAAAAAACAAAAAAATGCAAATGAGTTTCTTAGTTAAGATATTTATTTGTTTTTTGTTGTCAATATTGTTTGGCCTAAGTGGAAAATATAGTTATGCAGTAAGCAATGATACAAAAGCAGAAAGATGTTATTTATCAAATATTTCATATATAACAGATAAATCACATGCTTCAAGTGGGCATTATATCAAATTAGACAAAAATGATAGTGACAAAGAGCTAATATTAAATGTAAAAGGTAAACCTCAAGTATTTATAAAAGGAATTTGTGCATGGGCATCATCAGAAATTATTTATGATATAAGTAAATATGATTATGATTATTTTACTTCATATATTGGAGTTGATGTAAGTGAGCAAAGTAATTATTTTAATACTGGTACAAAGTTTTATATATACACATCTAAAGATGCTACAAATTGGGAAAAAAGATATGAGTCAAATACGCTTTATGGATGGTCAGATGCTGAATTTGTAAAGGTAGAGTTAAAAGATTCAAAATATTTAAAATTAGTAGCAGATAAAAATAGTCCTAATTGGTGGGCAGAATGGTATGATGAGGCAATTTATGCAGATGCAAAATTAGTAAAAGCAGACTATAAAGAAGATACAACAAGTAAAGTTGAATTTATAAAAACATTAAAAGAATATGATGATATTATAAAATCACATGATGGTGAAGAAATATCAGATGATTATGAATTAACTTTATTACAAAGAGAATTTGTGAAAAATGTTGGATATGATACTTTAATGGCTTTTGTAAGGTGTGAAGATTCATATAAAGAAACAGTGAAATGGTTAATGACAGATTTAGAAAATTTGCGTTTATATATATTAGGTGGTGAACCTGATGGAAATTATGTTTCATCATTGCAAGTTTTAGACCAATTATATTCAAAACATAAAAAGGATTTGGATATAAAGGAGAAAACAGAACATGGAACAGTGTATGGAGAATTATACAAAAAGATGATGATTACATTATCATTAACACATTCTGCACAGGTTTCATTATGGATGGATACTACTAGTCCAGAAAATCAGTCAGATGCAGTTAAACGTTATGAAATATATAAAGAGCTACATAAAAATAATAAATTTGTGGTTTCAGATAAACAAGATCATACTCCATGGTTTGAAGATTTAAAAGTGGAGGAAATGCGTTTTGTTTTAAATAATATTATAGATGATGAAGAAATTTTATGGTTAAATGAGTATACACAAAAATACATAGATGAAAATCCAGGAAAAGAAGAGGAGTATTTACAGCCACATCATTATATGAAATATATATGGCCAGACTATAGTAGAGCAGAATTTCATGATTTATCTAAAAAAGATGAATGGGATAAAAAATATGGGTATCCATTTTCAAAATATGGTATAACATATAAACCAGGAGTTGTAAAATTATGGATGAACATTGAAGGTGGCGCAGTTTGTGGAGGAATATCAAAGATTGGCTCTAATATAAGAGGTGTTCATGGTACACCATCATCTGTAATCAGTCAGCCAGGACATGCGGCACTTATTTATTATAGAAAAGACAAAGAAGGAAATGGATATTGGACAATAGATAATGATGTAAGTGGTTGGGCACAGTCTGGAAAAACAGAGAGATTAAGTTTAAGGATGCCTCTAGGTTGGGGTAGTGATAGTTATGTAGAAGGATGGGCAGCATCATATATAGTTCTTGCTCAAGAAGCACTAAATAATTTTGATGATTATGAAAAAGCAACAGAGCTTATAATTCTTGCTAATTCATATGAAGGAAATCAGAAGAAACAAGAAGAACTATATAGACAAGCTTTAGAAATACAACCTATAAATATAGATGCATGGTATGGATTAATTAAACTATATAAAGCAGACGAAACAAAAACAGAAAAGGATTATTATAATTTAGCTACTGAGATAGGCGAAAATTTAAAATGTTTCCCTTTACCAATGTATAATTTAACTAATCTACTTTCAGATAAATTAACAAGTACGGAATATTCATTCAAATTTACACTATTACAAACAAAAATTTTAACAGAAGGAAGTAATTTAGATAAAGATAGTAATTTAGTTTATCAACCAAGTATAACAAGAACAGTTGCATCATATTTGTTAGGACAAATGGATACAGAACTTGCAAAATTCTCATTTGATGGTGAAGATGCAGGAAAAATTGTGTTATCAAGTAAATATGATAAATCAGGAGTTAATTGGGATTATAGTATAGATGGAAAGAAAACATGGACAGATATAGTATTTACGGCAGATCAGGAACATAAATTATCATTAACAGACGAGCAAATAAACAAAATAAATACAGAGGATGATATATATGTTCACATAGTTGGAACAGGTTATGAAGATGAAAATATATATAAAATAGATATTACAGAGCAGAGTAATTTAAGCAGTCTATATGCAAATGATTTAGAAAATCGTGTAGTTGGAGTTGAATTAAATACACAATGGCGTTATATAGAAAATGAAGAAACATCTATGGTATCGGTAGCAGTAAATGATGATAATGAATGGACATCTTATGAAATAGCATCACCAGATTTAACAGGAAATGTAACTATTCAAATAAGACAGCCTGCTACAGGAGCAAAGATTGCAAGTGAGCCTAATACATATACATTTACAGAGGATAATCAACCAAAAGAAAGAAGATATGTACCAGTATCACATTTGTCAATACATGAAGTTTCTACAGAAGCTACAGGAGCAGGACGTAATGGTGAAGCAGTAAATTCTATAGATGGAAATTACAATACAAGATATCATTCAAACTGGAATGGGGAAGACACACAGAGATATATAGTTATAAAAGTGGATAGACCAATTTACTTATCAGCAGTTGAGTTTGTACCTGCAGGAGGAGGAAATGGAAAAATAGTTGATGGTACAGTTTATGGAAGTATGGATGGAACTACATGGGAGGAATTATCTAAAAATACAGGACTAACATATACAGGAAATCCGAATGAATATGAATTTGGTTTGAACCCTGAAAATGTTAAGAAGTTTGAAGTAGAAGAGTCAACTGAAGTACAATATATTAAGATTGTTGCAGATAGAACAAATGGTAACTGGTTTACTGCAAGAATGTTTAATATATTTCAAGATTTAACTAAAAATCCACATCCAACAGCAGGAATTGCATTTAGTACAACAAACCCAACAAATAAAAGTGTTGAAGCAAGATTGGTAAATCCAAGTACAAAAATAAAAATAACTAATAATGATGGAAAAGATACATATATTTTTACAGATAATGATTCATTTACATTTCAATTTATAGATGAGGAAACTGGAAAAACTGGTACAGCAGAAGCAAGAGTGGATTGGATTGATAAAGAACCACCAACAGCAACTATTGAATATAGCACAAAAAATGAAACAGAAGGAGAAGTTGTTGCAAGGCTTGTGCCAAGTGAGGAAGTTATAATAACTAATAATGCACATAATAAAAATAATAACAATGGTAAATTATATACATTTACTCGAAATGGTGAATTTGAATATGAATTTCAGGATTTAGCTGGAAATACAGGAAAAGCAAAGGCAAAGGTAAATTGGATAAAAGGCTCAAACTCAGAGCCAGATATGAATGGACCTTTACCAGAGGAAGAAAGTAAACCAGAAGAAGAAACTAAGCCGGGAGATGAGGTTAAGCCAGAAGAGGAAGATAAACAGGAAGAAGAGGTTAAGCCAGGAGAAGAAAGCAAACAGGAAGAAGAAACTAAACCAGAAGAAGAAAACAAACAGAAAGAAGAGGCTAAGACTGAAGAAGAGAATAGGACAAAAGAAGAAACTAAAACACAAGATGAGGAAACTAGTAAAGCTGTTGAAAAAGAGCAAAGAGAAAATTTAGATATAAATATAGGAACAAAGAAGATTGCAGATAATAATACAGAAAGGCAAAAAGTCAATAATACAGTTGTAAATAAGAATAAATCAATTAGTGATAATACAGTTAGTAATGGCTCTTTACCTCAAACAGGTAGTAATTTAAGTATAGTTTTAATTGTAGTTATTACAATAGTTGGAATATCTTCAGTAGTATTTTATATTAAAAGCAAGTAATAAATTATTTAAATAACTAAAGGTTACAAGTTAATCTTTAGTTATTTTTTTTCTATGTACATATAAAGAAAAAGATGGTATAATTTGAAAAAAAAAATCTTTTAGGAGAATGGAAATATGTTAAAAATATATAATCTAAAAGATAAAACGAAATTTATAGAAGAAGTTGCAATACTTACACAAAAAGAATGGGGACAAAAAGATTTATCAAAAGAGAAATTTGAGGGAAAAGTAAAAAATAAAATTTTGAAAATAAAATCGAATTTTGAAAAGGCAAATTATTGCAAACTGATACTATTAGATAATGATAGCTTAATTGGATTTATTTCAATTTTTCCAAAAGATGGGGAAGAAAGAACGGACTTGTCACCTTGGTATGCGACAATGTATGTGAAAGAAAAATATAGAGGAAAAGGTTATTCAAAGATATTAAATAATGCTATACTATATGAAGCAAGAAAAAGAAACATTAATAGATTGTATTTAAAAACAGACCTAGAAAATTATTATGAAAAGTTTGGAGCAAAATTTATAGAAGTACTATCAAATGGAGAGAAATTATATTATTTTGATATACCAACTAATAGAATATCAATCATAGGAGGTTCTGGAAGTGGTAAAACCACATTAACTAATATCCTATCAGAAAAATTAAATATACCTGCTGTACATTTAGATGGAATAAACTATAATGCTAATTGGGTTCAGAAGGATAAAAACGAAAGAGATGAAATTATTTCTTCTAAAACAAAAGAAGAAAAATGGATTATTGATGGCAATTATAATAAAACATTAAAAGAAAGATTAGATAGCGCTGAATTGATAATATGGTTAGATTATTCAACTTTTGCTAATTTGAGAGGTGTATTAAAAAGAATTTGTAAAAATTACAATAAGGAGAGAGAGGAGATTCCTGGTTGTAAAGAACGTATTGATTTTACTTTTCTGAAATATGTAGTTACATATAATAAGAAAAAAAGACCAAAAATTCTCGAACTTTTAAAAGATATTCCAGATGAAAAAATTTTGATATTTAAGAAACAAAAGGATTTAAATAAATGGCTTAAAGATTATTATATATAAGAGAATGGTTTTTGAAGCAAAAGGCGAAACCATTCTTATTTTTTGCTTATTCAAATAGAAGGACAATTTGTAATAAAACCTTTTTTTTAGAATAAAATTGAATAACAAAATTTTTATAAGGAGAAAATGTATTGGAAAATCAGAATAAGAATGTAGATAATTTAACAAAAGCAGGAAGTATATATCAATTTAAAGTAGGGAATATGTGTGTTGATATGATATATTCTAAAAATAATAAGAGGTTTGATGAATGTATGTTAAATATTTTAAAACAGAAGGTATTTACAAAGTCAGGTTGCAATGTCAGTAGAAATGAGGTAAAAGATTAATGGCAGGGCGAAAGTCGAAGTATTCTTCTACAGAAAATAATAATATAAAACGTAAAATATGGTCAGTAGCATTGTATATTAGACTTTCAC
>CANQHH010000030.1 GCA_947623615.1 uncultured Clostridia bacterium
GATGAAAAAAGGTTTTACCAAAGAAACTTAACACGAAAAGGAAATTATTCACTAAATCAAACAGCTAAAAAAGCAGGTGTAAAAAATTTTGATAAATTTCACAATAGCGGATATAAAGGTTTATATAATGGTGAAACAGCTGATGACATTGCAAAAAGAAAAGGATTAAGATATAGAGAAGATATTTTAGATAATATGGGTAGTGATGAACTTATTGCGAATTTATTTAGAATTTCTCAAACAGAACAAAAATTAAAAAAAGATAATATACAAACTGAAAAAGAAGCCAATAAAACTCATTACAATATTGGCAAAAATATAAGAGAAGTAATTGCAAAAAATGGAGGAACTATGCCAGAAGAATTACCTACACCTGAAAAGAGTTTGAAGCAGTTAGAAAAAGAAAACAATAAAGATCTAAAAAATAATCAAAAATAATTAATATATTGTATAGGTTGTAGATATCTACGTTAATGTTAAAAAAATTAGCATATAGCTAATTTGGTGTATAGAATTTAAAGAGTCGCATTATTCATTTTCTTTTTTGCCTCTAAAAAATTTTTATAGATATTTAGATTCATTAACTTTTTTTATGTGTTTAAAAATTATAAAAATTATAATATTTATAATTAAACATATAAAAAATTCTAAAGATTTATGTGGTAAATTTAATTTGAAGATTTTCATAATAACTGCTAATATTAATCCAATAATACAAAATACAAGTAAGTTACTATATTTAAAGTCCTGTTTTGTGCAAGCTTTTAATATTATTTTTGCTAGACCAACTGATGCAATAGTAAATATCATAAGAAATAAATATCCATTTATTCCGAATTTCAAATATGAGTCCAAAGAAAAGTCCGATATTGTGTATTCTATCAAAAAGACTTCTTCCGGTGTCTGATTCCGTTTTCCATTATAATTATATCTCCTTTCAAAATATTAATAATATTATTTAAATTTAGTTTACTATATTATTTATTCAAAATCAATATTAATTTTGTTATTACCATGTTACTATGTAAGTTATTATTGTAAAAAAATTACTTTTGAATTATAATATGAATTAAATATATGTGTTAAAATTGAAAACAAACGGAAAGTAAAAAAATCTAAAAAACAATGGAAAGTGAAGAAATAAAACAATAATTAATAGATATACAAGCAGAAAATTATTGAGGTGACGGGAAATTAAATATTGTGATTTAGAAATAATACTTTCATTTTTTAAAGTGTTTTTTGACTATCAAAATTACCATAATAATGGATAAGTAGTGTATAGTAAAAAAGCAGTAAGCATAAGCTATACATATGATAAAAATTGGATAAAAAATAACTTTAATAAAGGAGAGGTGGATTTAGTCAATAATCAAATACTAGAAAATAGAAAGAGTACTACCAATAGCATAAAAAAACAAGCTAAGTTTATATTTTCGTTTATTGCTTTAGGTTGGTTGCTATTATTTATAGCTTTTGGTCTATTGTATTATATCTAATATAGATAAGGGGCGTGATTGTTATTGATATTATAAAAGAAGTAGAAAAGTATGTAGAAAAACAGATTGAAATATACAAAAATAATGCTGATGATCACTACGATTTTTGGAATGAACATATAAAATATGTATATGTAGAAAGTCAAAAATTAGCAGAACAATATGGTGCTGATATGGAAATAGTTAAATTAGGAGCTTTATTACATGATATAGCTCTAATTTGTAAGGTAGGCGATAGAGAAGATCATCATATAAATGGGAAGATATTAGCAGAAGAAATATTAAGAAAATATGATTATCCAAGAGAAAAAATGAATAGAGTGTTAAGTTGTGTATATAATCATAGAAGTAGCAAAAATGCAACAAATATTGAAGACTTATGTGTTGCAGATGCTGATATTATTGCTCATTTTGATAATATTCCGATGTTATTTAATTCTGCATACAACAGAAACAATATTAATCTTAATGAAGTAAGAAGTTGGTTAAAAGCAGGATTTGAAAAAGATTTTAATGATTTAAGCGATAGAACTAAAGAAAGTTTTAATGACCAATACAAATTGATTTGTAAGATTGTTTTAGGAGAGGATATATAATTGATTTAAACAAAAATACCATACTAAGAAAACATATTTGAAATTTTATGTGAAATATGATAATATTATTATATGGTTTTGGGTACAAAATGTACTATTTTGCAAAATATCATGGATACTTTCCGTGGTATGAAGAGAAGATAAGGAGAAATATTATGAAGCGGACAATTGTAATTGAATGTGAGACTTGCAATGGAACAGGACTGCATAGAGAATGCGGTGGAGCAGCTGTTGTGTGTGGAAGCTGTAAAGGAACAGGTAAGACCGAATTTACGTATAACGAATTTGAAGGACGTAAAGAGATGGAAGGAATTACTAGAGTGTTTCCTAACTGTGCGGGCGATAAGAATTATTACTATTTCCACATAGACAAAGATTATGTAATTGGCGAGGGTGAGGTTTTGCACTTTTCAAAATATGGATGTTCATATAGCGAATGGAAAGATGGTGTTGAACCTACACCTATGGAAGAAATGTATTGCCCAGCTGAATACATTCTTGAAGATAAAACTGATGTCGAAAATGCACCATGCAGTTTTTGCAAAGATGGGGCAAGTAGCGATGGATGTAAATTCTATTGGGAAATGTCGAAGTGTTGGGACGAATGGCATAAAAGAAATGTTTAAACTTATCTGAAATAAGAAAAGTGGCTTCGCCCAATGTGCAAAATTGCTTCGCAATTATTGCACGGCCCAAAGTAACTTAACCTTGTTGTATAGGAAAAATCTTCGATTTTTCCTATACAATAAGAAAAGTGGCTTCGTCCAATGTGCAAAATTGCTTTGCAATTATTGCACGGCTCAAGGAAACTTAGGCCTTGTTGAATAGGAAAAATCTTCGATTTTTCCTATTCAATAAAAAATGATTTTTTCCCCGGAAGGGGTTTTTTCTTATGTATGAGATTACCTGCATACTTTTATTTGTAAAAAAGATATACGCATTGACTTTAATTTATTGGTTATGATATTATAAATGCAGTTATAAAAGAAAGGAGTGCGGATATATGAATTTTGAGGAAAGAATGGAAAAATTAGTAGAGCAGGGAGGATATTCAGATAAAGAATTTTTAAAAAATAGAATTGAAAAAATTATAGAAGCAAATCAAGATGAATGGAATAATGTTATTTTAAAAAGAACAGATGAGCAAATAGAGTCATATTGGGCAAATAAAAAACAAGCAAGTATAAATTTAACTAGAGAGATGGGAAAAGATTTTAGGTTTGCAGGTGTAGAGGCTGATTTAGAAAAGTTAGCATATGATATATATGCAAAAAAAACAAATAATAGTGAGGAAGTAGTTCATGAGTAACTATAAAAATAAAAAATATAAACGAGGAATTTTGATATGAGAAGATTATTTACATCGGAAAGTGTAACGGAAGGACATCCGGATAAGTTATGTGATTATATATCAGATAGCATTTTAGATTATTATTTAAGTAAAGATAAAAATGCAAGAGTAGCGTGTGAAACAGTTGCAGGAAAAGGTATAATATTTATAACAGGAGAAATTACATCTACAGTACCTAAAGATAATAATAGTATTGAAAAAATTGTAAGAGAAGCGATAAAAGAAATTGGTTATGATAATGCTGAAACAGGTATAGACTATAAATCATGTAAAGTAGAAATTATGCTATCAGAACAATCTCCAGATATTGCATTAGGAGTAGATAAATCATGGGAAAGTAAGAATGAAGAAAAACAGGTAACAGAAGGTGCGGGAGATCAAGGTATGATGTTTGGGTTTGCATGTAATGAAACTAAGGAATTAATGCCATTGCCTATATCTTTAGCACATAAATTAGCAAAAAGATTATCAGAAGTAAGGAAAAAAGATGAAATAAAATATTTAGGACCAGATGGAAAAGTACAAGTTACAGTAGAGTACGAAGATGATAAACCTTTAAGAATAGATACTGTAGTTGTTTCAACACAGCATAAAGATGGCGTAGAAATGGATAAACTAAGGGAAGATATAAAAGAGAAAGTTATAAATAAAGTGATACCTAAAGAATTATTAGATGACAATACTAAGTATTTTATAAATCCAACAGGCAGATTTATAATTGGAGGGCCATTAGGAGATAGTGGCTTAACTGGTAGAAAAATAATTGTTGATACTTATGGTGGATACAGTAAACATGGAGGAGGAGCTTTTTCAGGTAAAGATCCAACAAAAGTAGATAGATCAGCTTCATATATGGCTAGATTTATTGCAAAAAATATAGTGGCAAATAAATTGGCTCAAAAGTGTGAGATACAAATTTCGTACGCGATAGGTGTTGCAAAGCCTGTATCTGTATATATAAATACATTTGGAACATCTACTATACCAGAAGAAGAGATAATCCAAAAAATATTGGATAAATTTGATTTAACTCCTAGAGGAATTATAGATTATTTAGATTTACAAAACCCAATATATAAAAAAACAACCAATTATGGTCATTTTGGTAAAGAAGAATTGAGTTGGGAAAAAATTGTTAAAATTTAAGAAAAGACCCCCATAAGATATAACTTATGGGGATTTTACATATTATAGCAAAGTCATTTTTATTCTATAACCAATTTGTGATATACTTTTTTACCTTTTCTTAAAATTGCATAACCTTCTTTAAAATCATTAGAGCTAAGAGTATAGTTAGTATCAGCTACTTTGTTATCATTTAAAGAAATACCACCTTGCTCAATTAATGTTCTTGCTTGTCCTTTAGATGGAGCTAATCCAGCAGAGATTATTGCGTCTACAATAGAAATATTTTCATCAATTTTTGTTGTAGGCATATTATCTAAACTGCCATTTCCTTCAAATAATGCTTGTGCAGCTTCTTCAGCCTTTTTAGCTTCTTCTTCACCATGAACTAATTTGGTTATTTCAAAAGCTGCAATTTTTTTAGCATCGTTAATACGTTCATCTTTAACTGCACATAGTTTATCTATTTCATCCATTGGTAGAAATGTAAGTAAAGATAATACTGTTCGTACATCATCATCTGCAACATTTCTCCAGTATTGGTAAAATTCGTAAGGAGATGTTTTGGCTGGATCAAGCCATAAAGCTCCTTTTTCTGTTTTGCCCATTTTTTTACCTTCTTTTGTAGTAAGAAGTCTAAATGTTAGACCATAAGAATCAGAATGTCCGATTCTTCTGATTAAATCAACTCCTCCAAGAATGTTAGACCATTGATCATTTCCACCCATTTGTAATTTACATCCATATTTATCATGCAAATATAGAAAGTCATAAGATTGCATTAACATATATCCTAATTCAAAAAATGTTAAACCTTTATCCATTCTTTGTTTATAACATTCAGCTGCAAGCATTTTATTAACTGAAAATAATGAACCGATTTCTCTCATAAAATCTACAAAATGTAAGTCAAGTAGCCAATCTGCATTATTTACAATAATTGCTCCATTGTCTCCTTCAAAACTTAGAAATTTTGAAAATTGTTCTTTAAAACATTCAACATTATGGTCAATTTCTTCTCGAGACATCATTCGTCTCATATCTGTTTTTCCAGAAGGATCACCAATTGTGGCAGTTCCACCGCCAATAAGAATAATAGGTTTATGTCCAGCTTTTTGCATGTGTGATGCAACCATCATAGATACAAAATGACCAACATGTAAACTGTCGGCAGTAGGGTCGAAACCAATATAAAATGGTACAGAATCGTTATTTAAAATATCTTTTAATTCTTCATGAGTTGTTTGTTCTATATATCCTCTTTTGGTTAATTCATCAAATATATTTACCATAGTATCACTCCTAAACTTCATTTTAGAGTCTTATTTTATCATATATTAAAATATTTGTCATTAAAATTGTACAAATTAATTGCAATTTAAAAAAATATATGTTAAAATAAGAACTGTAAAAATTACCTTATACTTAGTTAAAGGAAGAATACTCCACTTTATACTCAGTTTAAGGCATATAAATAAAAATTATAGGAGGTGCTTTTTATGACAAAAGAAAGAAAACAAGAAATTATTGAAACTTATAGGAGAGATGAGAACGATACTGGTTCTCCAGAGGTTCAAATAGCTCTTTTAACAGAGAGAATTAATGAATTAACAGAGCATTTAAAAATCCACAAAAAAGATAATCATTCTAGAAGAGGATTATTAAAAATGGTTGGTTCAAGAAGAAGTCTACTTAATTATTTATCTAAAAAAGATATTCAAAGATATAGAGATATTGTTGAAAAATTAGGTTTGAGAAAATAATAATATTAATACTTACATTGGGCGTTTTGCATATTGCTAAAGCGTCCAATTTGCAATTAAAATAATTTAGGAGGAATTTATGTTTAAAAGTTATAGTACACAATTAGCGGGAAGAGAGCTAACAATTGAGACTGGAAAGATAGCTGGTTTAGCAAATGGAAGTGTAGTTGTAAGATATGGTGATACAGTTGTAATGGTAAATGTTACGGCATCAAAAGAACCTAAAGAAGGAATAGATTTTTTCCCACTTTCAGTTGATTATGAAGAAAAGCTATATGCAGTAGGAAAGATACCTGGTAGTTTTACAAAGAGAGAAGGAAAGCCAACAGATAAAGCAATATTAACATCAAGAGCTATAGATAGACCAATACGTCCATTATTTCCTAAGGATTTTAGAAATGATGTTTGTGTTGTAGCAACAGTGCTTTCAGTAGAACAAGATAATAGCCCAGAAGTTTGTGGTATGATAGGAGCATCTGCAGCACTTTCAATTTCAGATATACCTTTTGGAGGTCCGACAGCGGCAGTAGCAGTTGGCTGGGTAGATGGAGAGATAGTAATAAATCCGACTGTGGAGCAAAGAGAAAAAAGCAGGTTAACAGCTACTATAGCAGGAACAAAAGATAAAATTACAATGATAGAAGCAGGTGCAGATGAAATTCCAAATGAAAAAATGTTGGAGGCAATAAAATTAGCACATGTAGAAATAAAAAATATTTGTGATTTCATATCAAATATAGCAAATGAAATAGGAAAAACAAAATTTGAATATAAATCTTTTGCAGTAGATAAAGAATTTTATGAAGATATCGAGAAAAATTTTAAAGACAGAATGTATAAAGATGTACAAGCTAAGGAGAAAGAAGAAAGAGATAAAAACATTGAAAAAATTACAGAAGATATAATATCATATGTTACAGAAAAATATGGAGAAGATGCTGTTGACGAACGCAAAAATGATATATCTGAAAGTATACATGATTTGGAAAAAGCATGTGTAAGAGAAATGATTTTAGAAGAACATAAAAGACCAGATGGTAGAAAAATAGATGAAATAAGACCATTATCATGCGAAATAGATGTTTTACCTAGAGTTCATGGTAGTGCGATATTTACAAGAGGACAAACACAGGTAATGTCTGTTGCAACATTAGGAATGAAGAGCGAGGAGCAAATGTTAGATGGTATAGACGAAGAAGAGTCTAAAAGATATATGCATCAATACAATTTCCCTTCATATAGTGTAGGAGAGGCAAGACCATCTAGAGGACCAGGAAGAAGAGAAGTGGGACACGGAGCATTAGCAGAAAAAGCTTTGATTTCTGTTTTGCCTTCAGAAGAGGAATTTCCATATTCTATAAGAGTTGTATCAGAAGTACTTTCTTCTAATGGATCAACATCACAAGCAAGTATATGTGGAAGTACATTAGCTCTTATGGCTGCAGGAGTACCAATAAAGAAGCCAGTAGCCGGAATTTCAACAGGTTTAGTAACAGACAAGGAAAATAAAGATAGATATGTTATGATAACTGATATTCAGGGAATAGAAGATTTTTTCGGAGATATGGATTTTAAAGTTGGTGGAACTAAAGACGGAATTACAGCAATACAAGTTGATATTAAAATTGATGGCTTAACATATGATATAATCGAAGAGGCTTTTGATAGAACAAAAGTAGCTAGAGATTATATTTTAGATGAAATAATGAATCCAGTAATATCAGAGCCAAGGCCAGAAATATCAAAATATGCACCTAAAATAATAACATCAAAAATAAGTGTTGATAAAATAAAAGATGTTATAGGTCCTGGAGGAAAGATGATTAACAAAATCATTGAAGAAACAGGTGTTAAGGTAGATATCGAGGATGATGGAACTGTATGTGTGTATAGTGATAACAGTGATAATGGACAAAAAGCAATGAAAATGATAGAAGAAATTGCAAGAGAAATAGAAGTTGGTGGAATATATGACGGAGTAGTTTCTAAAATAATGTCATTTGGAGCTTTTATAGACATAGGTGGAGGAAAAGAAGGGTTATTGCATATTTCGAAAATATCAAATAAAAGAGTTGAAAAAGTAGAAGACGTTTTATCTATAGGAGATACAGTAACAGTTAAAGTATATGAAATAGATCATCAAGGTAGAATAAATTTATCAATGAAGGATTTGGAAAAAACAGATGAATGGGAATAAAAGTGTTGAAATTTAGAGAAACAAATGGAAAAACAAGTATAGTCATAGTTATTCTTGTGGTTATGATTATAGTATTGGGAGTTATTTTTGCTTTAAAGGTTATGAATAAACCAGAAGCAAAAGAATTAAGTGTAGAGGAACTACAACAACAATATAATGAAATTAAAGAACGAGAACAAGCGCAAAAGCAGGAAGAAGTAAGTAAATATTTAAATGAGATAAATAAAGAAAAAGAAAAGAATAATAAGAAATTTGAAAAATCCATGGAAAGAGCAATGTTTTTTACTAAACATAAAATATTAATTTCAATTATATCGTTTGGTATTGGAATGGTATTATGTGTTGGAGCAAGTAAGTTATATAAAAAAATGGGCTCACCAGATTATATTACTAAATTGATGGTTATATATCCAATTGTTAACTTAGCTATTAGCTTGATTTTTGGAAATATTCCTGCACTAAGTAGGTTGAGCATTATACAGAGTATATGGTCATTAGTTGGATTAACAGTAGCAATTGGAATATTGTATTATTATTACCAAGATTTAGATATGAGTGGAATATGGGCAATAGTTGCTCCTGCATCTATGTTTGTTATAGTAATAGGTATGGGATTTGGACAAGGAATTTCACCGATATTGTATATCTTGGTAATAGCAGGAATAGTTGGAATAATAGCATCTATAGTAGCACATGTAAAAGCCAGTCTTAAATTAGCAGATATGTTTAGTAAAGGAAAAATATTTAAAGCTGGTTTGATTTTATTACCTTTTATATTCCAACCAATATTAGGATTTCAAAGGGAACAATAAAATTTTTATAAATAAATTATTTTACTTGATTTTATATTAGACAAATGATAAAATACTTATTGTAATTATATAAAGGAGGAAAATACCTAATATGAAAAGGAAAATAATCTCGATGTTTTTACTGGTTGTGTGTTTGTTGTTTAGTGTTACTTCGAATATTGCTATGGCAACAAGTGAAACACAGGCTGACTTGAGTTCTGATTCGACAGTAAGTTTAGTGCAAATTAAAGATAAAGAGTTGAAAAATTTGCAAGATTATCAGGAGTCATATGGAAATAATACATATGGATTAGCAGCATATATTTTAAATATTATAAGAATATATAGTATACCTTTTGGTTTTGTAGGAATTGCAATTAGTGGAATTTATAGGTATATTATTGGAATAAGAAAATTAGATGTAAGAGATAAGGGCTTTGGCGCAATGATTGGTATTATAACAGTGATGGTAATATGCCAAATCTTACCATTAGTTTTCGCAATAGTAGTAAAAGGCTGGAGGGGTTAACAAATGAAGGTTTTATTTGCAGTTAGCAATGAGAAAATTTCTGAATCTATAATAAAAAAATATCAACAAGAATATAAAGAGATTATATCAGGTAAAAATGTATATTATTTTAATGCTATAACAAAGGAACTACAAAAGGATAAGTCATATGATAGAATTGTTATAAGTGAAGATTTAGAGCCATTTGCTAATAATAATTATGAAGTTATAGATAAATTTATATTTGAAAAATTAGATAGAATTAGTGATGAATCTACATCTGGAGATGGTAATGATATTCCAATTATTTTGATATGTGCAGATAGAAGGGTTAAATCGGAAAATTTACTTGTTAAAATATTTGGAATAGGAATCTACAGTGCATTAATTGGACAAGATAGAAGTGTGACTAATGTTTGCGAATTAATAAATAAACCACGTAATAAAAAGGATGCAAAAATTTATTATCGAATAGAGGCAGATGATGTAGATTATAAATCAGATGCTGAGGAAAATGTTAGTGAAATTGAAATTCAAAATATTTTGAATCATTATAAAAAGCTAGGAAAAAATGAAGATAAATATGTAGATAGTTTTAATAACATTGCAGCTCAGTATACAGATGCTCAACTTAGAGTTATTTGTAAATTCTTACCATTAAATGTTAAGGCA
>CANQHH010000031.1 GCA_947623615.1 uncultured Clostridia bacterium
AGGTACTATGGATTGCTTAAACAAAGTGATAGACAAGATATAAGTAAATATTTTAAAATTTCTGACAAGTTACTAAAGCAGATACTTGTAAACCTAACAATGATAAGAAATATCTCTGCACATTCAGATAATACTTGTATTAAAACATTTAACATTGTTTATATTTATAATTGCTGAATTAGATATCCTTATAAATTCATTCTTTGGCAGCATTTCTTCAAGATAATATAATCTTTCTTTTATTTTGTATATGCCATTTTTAGTTTTACAAAAATTGTTTTTTTCTTCACTATAAAACATTATGATATCCAATACATTTATTACGAACAAGTCATTTCCTTGAGTTCCAATTATCTTTTGTATAGATTTTGTTGACTCAGATATCAAATTATTTTCAAGTCTTTGAACCTGTTCATTTTTTACTGGAGCGTTTATTACTATTTCGATATCTTGATACTCATTTGAAATATTAGTACGTACTTTAATATTCATTTTCCTCATCCTCCTTATTGTTATTATAGCAGGTTCAATATTTTGGTAATTTTTTGAGATAACTGGTCGTATTTATGGATAAATGGTAAATCGACAAAATGTCGACAACTGAAATTAAAATCAAAAGATGGAAAATTTTATAGTATATTAAACTAATAATGCTAGACTAATTTATATATACAGTTGATTAATTGAATTATTTTTTTGAGCGAAAAGTGGGAGGAGAATTTTTCGAAAATAACCTCTTTAATCGCTCCAATTTAAGACAACTTATGAACTTTATAGGGTTCGTAAGTTTTTTTCGATCGTATTGCTTTTATTCAATAATATAAATCTAAAATAAAAAATGTAAATTTTTACAAAATCATTGACATATACAAACAAACGTTTTATAATATATACGAATAAAAAAGGATGTGAGTTTATGGAAGAAAAAGATTTGGCGATTCAAAATGAATTATCAAATGGAGATATAAAGAATTTAATATATACTATAAGAGGTAAACAAGTTATGCTAGATAGTGATGTTGCTGCATTATATCATTATCAAACAAAAAGGATAAATGAAACTGTAAGTAGAAACAAAGAAAGATTTCCAGAAAATTTTTGTTTTCAATTAACAGAAGAGGAAACTGAAAAATTAAAAATGGAATCTACAATTCTAAATTTAGTTCAGGCAAATAACTGGTCGCAAATTGCGACCAGTTCGAAAAATGAAAATAGTAAGCATAGAGGAAAAAAATATGTTCCATATGTTTTTACAGAACAGGGAATAGCTATGTTATCTGGCTTACTAAAAAATGATATAGCTGTTCAAGTAAGTATAAATATTATGAATGCATTTGTTGAAATGAGAAAATTTTTAATGATAAATGGACAAGTATTTGAAAGAATATCCTATATTAAAAGTTGCTAAAACAAATAAATTCCATGACAGATTTATTGTAATAGACAACAAAGAAATGTATCATTTGGGAGCTTCTATAAAGGATTTAGGTAAAAAATGCTTTGCAATAAATAGAATTGAAGATATGGAAATTATTAATAGAATTATTTTAAAGATTTAAATATTTAAATATAATGCAAAAGGGAAATTTCAAACGAAATTTCCCTTTTGTGCGTACTAAGCCATAAGTACCGCAACTGCATTAAAGCCTTTATAAAAATTAATAGTGATTTTAGAAATTTACTTGTTATTTAGTCGTATTTATAGTATATTATTAGCATAGGAAATAAGAATAATTGCAGATGTGGTTGCCACTTAAAATTTTAAAACTTGTCAAATATTTTGCAGTATTATTTCCAATTAATATTAAAAAAAACACAATGTTAAAGCACTGGCAGGATATTGGTGTTTATGACCAAATTTCATCTTGGGAATTTGTGGAATTTCTTTACAGAATTCCAGAAGAATACTTAGACAGGTTCACTATTGCGTGGTGGGGGACGAGAGAAAATGCTTTTACAAAGGGCATCATACAGCATCCTAAAACATGCGAGAAATGTAGAGATAGACTAATGAATTTCTATGTTGATTTTTATTGCAATTGGGATTCTTCCTACCGCAAGAAAATTCTTGACGAAATATGGAAGACAAGATGTGATTGCGATAAATAGTGGGGTTCCGGAAAGGGGCTGAAAAAAACCAAAAATAAGATTTGAGTTATAATTTTAGCTCAAATCTTATTTTTGCTCATACACATTAAAGCTATATTAATTTAATAATAAATCTTTTAAATCCTTTTTGATTTTTGGAGGATAATTATATATTGGAGAACCTATGATAAATCCACATATTTGCTCAAAATCATGTTTGTAATATTTGTTCTAATTGTTTATCAGAAACATTTTCATCAGTAAATTGTCTAGCAGAACGTCTATTATTTATAACTTCGTTAAAATCCATATCAATACCTCAATATAAATATATTTTAGAACGTTATCTGTATTATTTAGAATTGCATCTTTGGTTCTTACATTTATCAGTATAGCATTTGGCTATTTTTTTTGCAATGTTTTTGGAAAGAAAAGGCTATTATAATATAGTAAAAGCTAGAACTATTATCGTGGAAGTAAGCTGTTTTAAAGAATTCTAATATATGTTGAAAAAAGAAATAAAATATGATATTATAAACAAGACAAGATTTAGATTAAAGGGAGATAAAAAATGCAAGAAGTTACAGAGCAATGTTTAGCACTAGTACCAATACCAAGAAATAACTATTCATCTAAAAAAAGACCAATACCGTTACTAGTAAATGTTTTAAAGAAAATAAAAATGGATCAAGATGAAAATGTACTTAGATTCAAATCATTATGTTTGTTTAAATTCGTAAGATATGAAAAGGATTACGATTTAACAAAAATGAAATTGATAATAAATGATATGGAAATGCCATTTAAAATAAAATTTAAAAAAGGTTTTCCATTGATAAAAGGATATAAATTAAATTTTTATGAATTTGAAATTCCATTAGATAAAATAAATGAGTTTGATATACAAAATAAGTTAATATTACAGTATGATGAAATTCGTGGAAGAATTCTATATAATATATTAGACCACAAAAAGGGTAAAAACAGAAATAGCAAAATATTTATGAAAGGTGACACATCAATATATTTTAGACAGACATTAAAAAATACAATGTATGTTACAATCAGAGAAAAAAATTTTTATGATACTTTTAAGGGTAAGGCTAAATTGTTTTTTGCTAGAATGTTAGCAAAAGTGTATTTGAAAAATGATATAATATTGCTATATGAAAAGGAAAGTAGTAGATACGAGGAAAGTGCGTCAGTTTTATATGAAAAATTAATAGATAATGGATATAAAAATTGTTATTATGTAATTAATCAAGATAATAAGGCTTTGGAAAATTTGGATCCTAAATATTTAGAGAACATAATATATAAAAATTCATTTAAACACATATTATATTTCTTTAAATGTAAAAAGTTTATTGGGACAGAAACTATAGGACATGCTTTACAATTAAGAATAGCTAATAGGCATGCTGTAAAAAAATATAATTCAAAAGATTTGTCATATGTATTTTTACAACATGGCGTCATGTATATGGTATCACTAAATTCATCATTAAGAAGCGGATTTAGAAAAATGAAATATAAATTTTATAGAACTGTTGTATCATCTGATTTAGAAGCTGAACATTTTATAACATTAGGAAAGTTTCCACCAGAAAACTTGTATAAAACAGGTCTTGCAAAATTTGATAGAAGTGTATTAAATAAAGACGCAGATAAAATAATTATTATACCAACTTGGAGAAGATGGGAAGCAAACCAAGCAAGAGAAGATGTTACAAAAACTAACTATTATAACATGATTGCAAGAATAGTAGAAAAAGTGCCAAAAAACTTATTAGATAAACTTATAATTTTGCCACATCCACTTATGATAGATGCTGTGCGTGAATCTAAAAGCGAGATGACAAAGTATATACCAGAAGGTATTACATATAACGAGATATTAAAAGAATGTAAATTGCTAATTACTGATTATTCATCGATATCTTATGACGCATTTTACAGAGGAAGCAATGTAATATTTTACTGGGAAGAAAAAGATGAATGTATGGAGCATTATGGAAGACGTGCTACACTTATGTTAACAGAAGACCTAGCTTTTGGTGATATCTGCTATGATAATTCAAATTTAGAAAATATAATAAAAAGAAATTATTATGGAGAGCAGGAACAAAGATATAAAAATAGATATAAACAGATAGTAGAATTTGATGATAATAAAAATACAGATAGAATAGTAGAATTATTATTAAAAGATGGAATAATAAAAAAAGGAAAATAATTATGAAAGAATATGTTTTTAGTTTTTTTCTTTATATAGTAAGATTTGGAATGTGTTTTATTTACTTTTTTATAAAATTATTTCCAATGAAAAATAATAAAATAACATTTTTAAGCAGGCAATCAGATAAAGTAAATATCGATTTTGAATTATTGGAAGAACAATTCAAAAAAGAGTGTGATAATATAGAAATACAAGTGTTATGCAAAAAAATTCCAAAAGGTCTAATAAAAAAAATAGCATATTGTTTTTATATGATAAAATGTTTGTATCATATTTCTACATCTAAAATTTGCATTATAGATGGATATTCTATCCCTATAAGTGCATTAAAACATAAAAAGAATTTAATAATAATTCAAATTTGGCATGCGATGGGGGCAATAAAAAAATTTGGTAAACAGGTTTTGAATAAAGAAGAAGGAAGTAAGAGCAGTATTGCAAAAACAATGAAAATGCATGAGAATTATACATATATTACATGTACGAGCGAGAAAACTAAAAAATTTTATGCAGAAGGGTTTGGAACAGAAGAAAGTAAAATCTTAAAATTAGGAATGCCAAGAATAGATTATTTATTAGGAAAAGATGAGAAAATAGATAAGAAAGTTACCGAGCTATTAAATGAATATCCAAAATTAAAAGAGAAAAAAACTATTCTATATGTTCCGACATTTAGAAAAGGAAAGAGTGTGCATATTAGTGATGTTATAAATGCTGTTCCAAAAGAAAAATATAATTTAATTGTAAGATTACATCCATTAGATAAAAATGAAATAAGTAATGAATATATTATAAACAGTAAATATGAAACTTTTGAATTATTAAAAATAGCAGATTATGTAATAACAGATTATTCTGCGGTCGCATTTGAGGCAAGTGTGCTTGATAAACCTGTTTTTTTCTATTTATATGATATTGATGAATATAATATAAATAGGGGATTAAATATTAATTTATTAGAAGAAATGCCGATGTGTACTTTTTCAGATATGAATAAGATTATAGAGATAATAGAAAATGATAAATATGATTATCAAGAACTAAAAAAATTTAAAGATGAATATGTTGAAACATCAGATATGTGTAATACAGAACGAATAGTAAGTTATATAAAAAATTTGATGGAGGAAAAAAATTGTGAAAAAGGATAATCCAATAAAGGTGGCAATTATAAATTATTCTAAGAAAAATGTGTTTTTTAGAAAAATACTAAGAAAATCCTTGTATGTCATGAGGTTTACGGGATTTAAAATTAGAGGATTAGGAATAAGAACAAAAAAAAATACAGCTATATTTTTTGCGTTTAAAGGACAATCGTATTCATGCAGTCCAAAGGCAATATATGAATATATGTTAACAGATAGTAAATATGACAATTTTGAATATGTATGGGCATTTAAAGAACCTGAAAAATATAAATTTTTAGAAGAAAATAAAAATACAAAAGTCATAAAATATGCAGGAAAAAATTATGAAAAAACCTTAGCAAGTATGAAATATTGGATATTTAATTATAGATTACCAGAACATATATATCCTAAGAAAAATCAGGTTTTCATGCAGTGCTGGCATGGTACACCATTGAAGAAGTTGGGATATGATTTAAAAGGTACAAATAATGCAATGAATTCAGAAAAAGAAATACATCATAAATATAAATTAGATGCGAAAAAATTTAAGTATTTTTTATCTCCTTCACCGTTTGCAACTGAAAAATTCTGTACGGCATGGAATTTGGTAGAAACGAATAAAACAGATGTCATGGTAGAAAAGGGTTATCCAAGAAATGATTATTTATATAATTATAAACAGGAAGATGTGGAGAAGATAAAGGAAAAATTGGGATTACCCAAAGACAAAAAGATAATTCTGTATGCTCCAACATGGAGAGATGATCAGCATCAAGCTGGAGTAGGGTATACATATAAAACAGAAGTTGATTTTGATATGTTAAAAAAGAATCTAGAAGATGAGTATGTAATATTATTTAGAGCACATTACCTAGTTGCAAGTACATTTGATTTTGAAAAATATAGTGGATTTATATATAATGTTTCTGATGTAGATGATATAAATGAATTATATATAAGTGCGGACATGTTAATAACAGATTATTCAAGTGTATTTTTTGACTATGCAAATTTAAAGAGAAAGATAATATTTTATATGTATGATTTTGAAAAATATAAAGACGAGTTGAGGGGATTTTACATAGACATAGATGAGCTACCAGGTAAAATAACAAAAACTGAAGAAGAATTAGTACAAGCAATAAAAGATACAGATGAAGAAAAATATAGAGAAAAATATAAAAAATTCAATCAAAAATTTAATTGCTTAGATGATGGACAGGCAGCAAAAAGAGTGGTAGAGGAGTGTATAAAAGTTGACTGAGGTAAATAAAAAAGATTATAAATATAAATTTTCAGTAGTAATTCCAGTATATAATGTTGAGAAATATATAGAAGAAACTTTATTATCAATTGTAAATCAAACTATTGGATTTGAAGAAAATGTACAAATTATATTAGTTAATGATGGTAGTACAGATAATAGTGAAGAAATATGTTTAAAATATAGAGAAAAGTACAATAATAATATTATATATGTAAAACAGGAAAATTCTGGAGTGAGTGCTGCTAGAAATAATGGGATGAAACACATAGAAGGAAAATATGTTAGTTTCATTGATGCAGACGATAAATGGAATGATAATGTATTTGAAAGAGTGTATGATTTCTTTGAAAAGTATTATGATGAAATAGATATGATTAGTTGCAGAATTAGACTTTTTGGACAAAGAGAAGGTTTTAATCATCCATTAGATTATAAATTTAGAAAAAATATGATCGTTGATATAAGAGAAGATTATACTAAAATACAGATGAGTGCAGCATCAAGTATATTTAAAGCAGAAGCAATAAAAAACAGAAAATTTGATGAAGGATTAAAATTTGCAGAAGATGCGAAATTTATAGCTCAATTACTTCCAGAGAAAGAAAAATATGGAGTTTTAAGAAACTGTATATATAATTACAGAAAGAGAGAAGAAGGTACATCTGCAATACAAACATCTTTAGAAAGAAAAGAATGGTATAATGATACAGTAGAAAGATGTTATGAAAATATTATTGATGATATAAAAAACAGATATGGAAAAATTCCACCATATTTTCAATATCAAATTATGTATGATTTTCAGTGGAGATTAAGCGAGAAATATGAAGGGTTGCTATCACCTGAAGAAGAAAAGAGATACATAGATAGTATAAAATATGTACTAAGACAAATTGACGATTATATTATATGTGAACAAAGAAAAATTACAGTAGAAAAGAAATTATATGCACTTTCTTTAAAATATGATAGAGACATAAAAAAAGAATTAGAATACAGAAATAAGAAAATATTTTTCAATAATATTCAACTTTCTAAATTATATAATAATCACTTGATGATTATAAAATTATTGGATATAAAGGATAATGCTTTATTTTTAGAAGGTGAAATAAACTGTGTTTTACCAAAAGAAGATTATCAGGTGTATTTTGAAGATGATTTTGGAAAAAGATATGATATAGAATATTATGATATACATTATAAAGCTATGATAGGTGTAGAAAGAGTTGTATTTGAGCCTCGAGGATTTAGAATAAAAATACCATTAAAGGATTTACAAAAAATAAGAGCAGTGATATCTATTAGAAACGAAAACTTTATGAAAATAAAACTTAGATTAGATGAAAATGCTAAATTAAACTTAAAATATAAACGTTCATATTATTGTAAAAATGGCTACATTATAACATCCTCTAAAAATAACATTAATGTATTCAAAGAAAGTAATTTAAAACATTTGAAATTGGAAGTTGCATATGATTGGCAATTGCTAAAAGAAAAAAAGATAAAAGAAATTTTTTATAGAATTTTATATTATTTGACAAAACCATTTATCAAAAGACCTATATGGATAGTATCTGATAGAAGTAATGTTGCAAATGACAATGGATATCATATGTTCAAATATTTAGTAGAACATGAGAAAAATGCTAAGGTATATTTTATGATTTCAAAGAAATCAAGAGATTATAAAAAACTAAAGAAAATAGGGAAAGTGTTAGAAATTAACTCACTAAAATACAAAATGCTATTTTTACATTCGGACAAAATAATATCTTCACAAGCTGATGAATTCACTACAAATGCATTTGGCCCTAGTTGGGAAGAGTTAAGGGATTTATATAATTTTGACTATGTATTCTTACAACATGGTATCATAAAAAGTGATTTGTCTGCATGGTTACATAAGCAAAATAAAAATATAAAATTACTTATAACATCAGCTAAAAGGGAATATGAGTCTGTTATAAATGGTGATTATGGATATACAAAAGAGCAAGTAAAATTAACAGGTTTGCCAAGACATGACAATTTGCATGCAGGGGAAAAGTCTGAAAAAGAAGTTATAATTATGCCAACATGGAGAAAATTTAATGCAGGAGAAGTAGACAAAAAATTAGGAACAAGGAAATATAGTGAGAAATTTAAAAATACGGATTATTACGAATTTTATAATAATTTAATAAATGATAAAAGAATTTTAGATGTATTAAAAGAAAAGGGATATACAGGAAAATTCTTTGTACATCCATCCCACATAATTCAAGCAAAGGATTTTAAAGGAAATGACATTATAAGTGTACAAACAGAAATTGCGGATTATCAAAAAGAGTTCAAAAAGGCTAGCTTAATGGTAACAGATTATTCGAGTGTTGCATTTGATTTTTCTTATATGAAAAAACCAGTTGTATATACGCAATTTGACATTGATAAATTTTTTGCAAAACATATTTCTTCTTCTAGAGGATATTTTGAGGAAGGCAAAGATGGATTTGGAGAAGTATGCTACAATTATGAAGATTCAGTAAATGCAATTATTAAAAATATAAAAAATGATTGCAAGCTAGATAAGAAATATGAAGAGAGAATAAACAATTTCTATTATAAGTTTGATAATAAGAATTGTGAAAGAGTACATAATGAAATTTTGAAATTAAAATAAGGTGTGTGATTATTATTAAAATAAGCGTTATTGTACCCGTATATAATTCAGAAGATACGTTAGAAAAATGCATACTTTCTGTATTAAATCAAACCTTAAGTGATATAGAGTTAATATTAATAAATGATGGAAGTATAGATAAAAGCCAAGAAATAATTGATAAATATAAAGAAAAATATCCAGATAAGATAAAAACAAAAACCATAGAGAATCAGGGTGTATCAAATACAAGAAATATAGCATTAGATATGGCAGAAGGAGAATATATTGGATTTGTAGATGGCGATGATTATATAGAAAATACTATGTATGAAAAACTATATAATAAAGCAATTGATGAAAATGCAGATATAGTTGTATCAGGATATTTTGTAGAAAATGAAAAAAATATTAGAACATATCAATTAGGGGGTATGGAGCAATATGGAAAAAATATAAAAGAAAATCCTAATATATTTGTACATGGGGTTCCATACGTTTGGAATAAAATATTTAAAAGAGATATAATAGAAAAAGATAAAATAAGGTTTAGCAATTTACGAATTTTTGAAGATTTGGAATTTGTATATAAATTATATGTAAAGGCAAATAAGATATCTAAAGTTGGAGAGCCACTATACTATTATGTGAAAAATAGTAACTCTGTTACAGCTCAATTTTCAGACAAGTTTTTAGACATAATTCCAGCAATTCAAAATTTAGAGAAATATTTTAAAGACAATAATTGCTATGAAGAATTTGAAGATTATTTAATATATATTGCGTTAAATCACATTTATATAAG
>CANQHH010000032.1 GCA_947623615.1 uncultured Clostridia bacterium
ACAGAAAATCCATGGCAAGCCAAATTATATAAAATAGGTATTGTCAAAAGGTTTGTAGATTTATTTATACCAAATCAGGGAACAAAAGAGTATAAAAAATTAAAAGATAATTTAAAAGATGCTGCTTCAAAGGATAAGATGGAGTGGATATACATAAACAGAATTGTACTGTGTGTAGCTGTGTTTATTGCATCGGTTTTAGTTGTAAGTTATTTGCACAAGATGACAATAAATGGAGTTTACACAGATCCTACAAATACATATGATATTATTGGACAAATGTCTGATAAAGATTTAAAAACTGCAATGGAATTAACAGAATCTGATAACCAATATATAAAAAGATATGTTGGTGATAAAAGTGTTACACAAGAGAAAATAGAAAAATTAATGGAAAGTGGTAGAGTTAATAAAGACTACGAAACTGCAGATGATGAAGAGATATCTGTAGCTGCAGAGAGAGTTTTGAAAAAAATAAAAACTATAAATAGTGAAAGTATGCAGTGGTTTGAAATTCTTTTAGCTATGGTATTTGCGGTTGTAGCATATAATGCACCAATGTGGATGTTAAAATTCCAAGCAAAAATGAGACAACTTGAAATGGAAGATGAAGTAATGCAATTTCAAACTATAATATTAATGCTTATGAAAATAGAGAGGGTTAATGTTGAGATTATATTGGAATGGTTGGAAAGATATGCAAACATCTTCAAAGAGCCAATAAGTAAATGTGTAAATAACTATGAAAGTGGACCTTGGGAAGCTTTAGAACAATTAAAAGATGAGGTATCTTATCAAGAGTTTATACGTATAGTAGAAAGTTTACAAGCTGCAGTTGAGAAAATACCTATTGCGGATGCATTTGATGAATTAGATACAGAAAGAGAATATTATCAAGCACGTAGAAAAGAATCAAACGAAAGATTAATTTCTAGAAAAGGTATGATAGGTAAAGGTATAGGTTTTGCACCTATGATAGTATTATTTGTTGGATATTTGATTATTCCATTGGTATTTATAGGAATGACAAGTATGACAACATCATTAAATTCAATGAAGACATCATGAGAATAAGAAAGGAAAATATTAGTTATGGAGAATGCATCAAAAGCATTGTTAATGGCAGGATCAATGCTAGTATCTGTAATGGTAATAGCATTGTTTACTACCATGTATGGTAGATTATCTGATGTGGAACAAGCTAAAGATGATACAGAGGAGACAAAAAGATTAACAGAGCTTACACAGGAAATTGATCAGTATGGTGATATAATATATGGTGTTGACCTTTTATCATTGTGCAATACTCAGCAACAGTTTTTAAATGATGGAACACCAGTAACAATAGAGGTTAATTTTCTGAAAGATGTTAAAGAAGATAATACATATATTGCAAGCGGAAAAAGAAAAGCGGAGCAGATTTTACAAGGAGTATCAAAGCTTGAAAATGATATAAAGTTTTATGAAGACACTAGTGACCCAGCGGCAGGATACAAAGATGAAAAATCATCAATTAAAAAGTCTGTAAAATATTATGCTCAACTTTCTGTAAGGCAAATAGCGGATTTATTTGAATTAAATGAAGAATATCCATATGATGGTTCTACGTCTGATATTGAAATACGTGAAAATCTAGAAAAGTTTGGAGGAACTCATGGAACTCAAAGCTTGATGAAAGATATAGAAAAATACAATAATTTAAAAACTTTATATACTGAATTTAAAAGAAAAAGATTTGAGCGTAATACAATAAAATATACAAGTGCTGGAATTGTAAGCAAAATGACGTTTACAGAGATTTTAGATCATTGAAATAAAACTAGGAGGATATTATGGAAAATGCATCAAAAGCATTACTAATAGCTGGCGAAATTTTAATTGGAGTGATGATACTTTCTATAGGTGTATTTATGTTTCGAAATTTGGCTGGTGAAAGCCGAGAATTTTATGAAGAAATGGAAAAAACAACTATATCAGAGTTTAATAGTAGATTTTATAAATTTTATGGAAGTAGAGAAGTTGCTTCAAAAAAAATTCCAGTTGCAGTTACGATACATGATATTACCAGTTTGGCAAATTTTGCAAAGAAACATAATGAACAATATGAAATTGCTAATGAAAGTTCATATTCAGATGGAACTTTATATGTGCAGGTTGATATACAAGGCGTGCAGACAAAAGTAGAAAAACTTAGCAATGATCAAATTATAAATTTAATAAAAAACAACAGTATAACAAAAGTGAACAATTCCACAATAACTAAGTATTTTAAAGCTACAAGAGTTGATGTTAATGAAGCAGATGGCATGGTAAATCACATAATATTTCAGGAATTTAGTACACAAGATTATGCAAATTTTCGAAGTGTAAGTGGGGATTAAATAAAATTATATAAAAAGTAAAAAAGGGCTTGCATAAAAAATCGAAAAATATTATAATGAAAGAGATATATATGAAAAATAAGTTTTTTTTAGTATTAGCTATAATGATATTTTTAACGGTAGTTGTAGCATATTATGTATATAACTACAGAGTTAATATGGTAGAAACACAGAAAATAAATAAAGAATATCAATCATATTCAAATGTGCAAATGTTGGGAACAGAATTGATAAGTATAATAAATAAAACAACAGATATTAATAATAATCATAATATTCCCAAAGATGAAAATAATTATTATTTGGATAATGGAGAGAATTCTATAAAAATATACATAAACTTTATTTATAAAGACAAAACTAAAACACTTCAAATGGAGGATATAAATAAAGGACGGTACAGAAGAATTTATAAAAAGATATAGCACTGCTAGTTTTAAATGTGTAAATATTGAATATCATGAAAAAACAAATAGCGTTAAGAGTTTAACATTTGAAGAGGTGGAAGAAAATCCAATTAATACAAATGTTAATCAAATAGATGATGAAAATAATTAAATATAAATTTTTATTAGATTTTAAGATTTTAATATTTGTGCAAAAGCACTATAAAATATAAATACAAATGTAAAATAAGGAGGAATTTTTATGGAGAATGCGTCAAAAGCATTAATTATTGCGGGTGCAATATTACTATCAATAGCAATTATAGGAATAGGAATGACAGTATTTAATATGGCACAAGGTACAATTCAAAGTACTAATATGTCTGCAGATGAAATCGCTGCAAGTAATGCAAAATTTTCAAAATATGAAGGATTACAAACAGGATCAACAGTTAGAACAATGTTAGATACTATAAGGACACACAATTTATCAGAAGCAGATGATGATTCAAAAAAAATATGTGTGCATACTGGTGCAGCAACAGATCCAGCAGATGCAACTTCTAAAACCGAAGCCACAGAAATTGCAACTCAAAAAGGTAATGTTAAAGCGGGTGTTAGGTATAAAGTTAGTTTTGGATATACTTCAACAGGTTTAATAAAAGATATAGGCTATGAGGAACAATAATTAGAAATATAAACAATAAGGGATGATGAAAAATGGAAAATGCAGTTGAAGCATTAAAAATAGGGTTTGCTGTTTTTGTATTTGTTATGGCATTATCCCTTATAATGAATTTATTTACCCAAGCAAGAATAACTGCAGATGCAGTTTTACACAGTTCTGATATAACTGATACTATTGAAATAGATGATTATAATAGCATTAGAGTATCGAATACTAATGATAATGGATATAGAATTGTTGGATTAGAAACAGTAATTCCAACTCTATATAGATATTATAAAGAAAACTATACAGTAATATTCAGAACAGCTAGTGGATATATGGAGTTATATGAATCAGATACTGATTTATGGAATCCAGGAGGAACTCCTGGTGCTAAAGGCTACAAAAACAGATATTATTCAGCAGATGGTGATTCAAGAATTTGTTCATTTGACCAAAATGAGGAGCAAACAAGACATGAGCCATGGACGGCTAATCAAGAATATAATAAACAATTTTTAGATACTTTTTTAGCAGGAGGCAAGTTTTATTATCCATCTTATACAGAAGCTGAGGCAGAAAGCGCTCACGCGTATTATGATTTCGGTGATGGCTTTATAAAGAAATATAAAGGAACGAAATTTCTAGAAACTTTAGGGGAATACTCATATGGCGTAAATACCGATAGTTTGAGTGACCAAAATTCGAGTTTGTTGCAAAATAGGAAAAAAAGAGTTATAATATATACAGAGTTATAATAAAAATAATGTGCAAAAAACTATACAAATAGAAATGAGGTGTATATGATGGAAAATAAGAGGACAGAATTATGCAATAAAATTAAAGCAGAGTTGGTTTCAGAAAGAGGCGACATGGGAGATAGTTTAATAACAATTATTGCAATATTTTTAGCGGCAATTTTAATGTTTGTTTTTCCATTAATGTCTATATCTGAAAGAACAGATGATATATCACAGTTAGCAGTTCAAACAGCAATAACAGAATATGTAGATTCAATAAGAAATACAGGAAAAATGACATATGATGGATATGAAGCATGTTTAAGTAAAATTACTAATTCAACACGTAACAGTTATGAAATGGAGTTTGTAATTCAACAGTTAGATGAGAACCCTGGGGTAAAAACTACTCAAGCTGAAGCAACAAAGATAGGAGAAAATTTGTATTATAATAAATATACTTCTCAGATAGTAGATGAATTAGAAGATAAAGGAGTTATAATACTTAAAGAAGGAGATATTGTCACAGTTACTGCTAAGAATACAAATACAACTATAGCACAAATATTAAGAAATTTCTTGTATAAGGTTACTGGTGATAATTCATATCAAATATCAGCACAACATTCAGGGGTTGTTACTGTAAACGGAACTAGAAGTGGAAATTAATTGTTTGGGCAGATTGATATCTGTCTCTACAATAAATAAAAGTATGTAGGGGTGGAGTTATATCTTCACCTTTTGTAATTTTATAGAAATGATTATTAATGATTTGATAGTTATTTCTATTAGATTATATAAACAAAGGAAGGTAAGGTATGAAATTACAACATTTAGCAATTATATTTATAATAGTAATATTACCTATTTCTATGACAATGTCGTCATATATAGAAAATCAAATTGATGTTATAGTTTTACAAACTCTATATTCAAAGAATTTGAGCAGTGCTACATATGATGCAATGAATTCTTTTAAAATAAATTCTGTAAATAATAAATATTCAAGTGTAAGTGATTCAAAAATAAGGGATGTGGAAGCTGCTGTAAAAACTTTTTACAATTCTCTAGGGGCATCTATGAATGATCATGAATATACATCATCAAAGGAAAAATTATCTGTTTTTATTCCATGTTTATTGTTTAATATGTATGATGGGTATTATATAAATACGTCATATAATAATGTATATAAATCTACTAATTCTGATGCGAAAGTTCAAATTGACAATAGTTCAAATGATTATCAAGAAGGATTAAAACCATATATATATTATTCAAGTGAGTATAATGTAAATGGAAAAACAGTTGTTGTCAATTATACATTGGATAATCATATCACAGTATTTGGTGATGTAGGAGCTGGATATGAGGTTAGATCAGGATATCTGGTAAATCCAAACTTAATAAGTTATAATGATGCTACTAAAACTGTTTATTATAATGGCGTAACAATAGAACCAGAAACATTAAAAGAATACTTAACAACAATTGAAGATGGATATGTAGAAAGTGGTACATATGATTATATAGTATATAAAAATCAAAAAGTATATAAAGATCATAAACAATATAATGGTGAAAATCAATATTTTTGGTATGTAAATAATAAAAAGTCATATTTACAAAGTGAAAAAGAAAATTTGGAGAAATATCTAGATGAAAATACTGGTGGACAATTTAAAAGTATAAGTGCATACGAATTTTATAAAGAAGCATACGATTTTAGTGTGTGGTTAAATAATAGTAACTTAGCGAATGTTAAACAGAGTGACATTATAAATATAAACACTGGAGGAATAGTATCAGATCCTGCGGAATATCTTGGAGTTAACACTGGAAATGAGAAAATTTTTAATACAAATCGTTCTGATAACAGTAATGATCCTATGCTTTCTGGCTCTGTATTTAACACACATAGAATGGCAATTATAAGAAAATCTATAGAAACTAATTTAGCTACTACAATATCAAATTACAATAGTACTTCTGGTTCAGGTTTTGATTTTGTAATGCCAATAATAGGAGAAGATGATTGGTATAAAATTACTAATAATATTTCTATTGTTTCATTTATGCAAGGAGTACCATTAGGACAAAAGTTTTTTAATAGCTATTCTGTTGTAACAAACACAAAAAACGAAGAAGTAGTAAATGGACAATCTTTATTTATAATGACTAGAGATAGTGCAGGAAATTATGAGTACCATCAACCAGGTTGTAAAAAGTTAATTGATGATCCAGGAAGTATTGTAGGTGCCTATAATGCATTAAGTTTCGTGAGACAAACTGTAAAAATAAATGAGGTAAGTGAAAGATATTTCTATCCGCAAGGTATAGGAACTATAGAGGGGAAAACAACTACTGGATGTTATAACTGTATAGTAGATGCAACACCAGATTATAATATAGATGATATAGTATCAGGAACTTTGACAGGATGTAATACCGTAAGAAAAGTATATTTGACAGCATTAGCACGTGAGAGAAGAGATTTGTATAAGAGCAGTGACTTTAATTTTGATTAAATTTTATGATTAGAAAATATAATTCATGGTTATCCTAATATTAAAGGTGAGGGATAATCATGAATTTTTTTAGAAAAGCTTTAATAATTTTGTCGCTAACTATAATATTAATCTATGTTTGTAATATTACATTACTCCCAGATTCAATAATACTAGCTCAGGGAGAAATACTTGATTTAAAAGCAATGTATGGCATAACTATAAATGAAAAGAAAAAAGAACAAGGAAGTGTACAAGCATCTAGCAATATAAACAAAAATACTGTAAATGATGTGGGAAAATTGGACATAAACTTCAATTTGTTTGGAAAGATTCCTGTAAAAGAAATGTCTGTTAATGTTATTCCAAACACAAAAGTTATACCTATGGGGAAAGCAATAGGAATGAAATTGTATACAGATGGAGTTTTAGTAGTTGGAATGACAGAGATAAATGGTAAAAGCCCATGTGAAAATTGCGGTATACATGAGGGAGATAGGATTATAGAGATAAATAAAAATAAAATAAATGATACAAATGAACTTATAGAAACTGTAAGCAAAAGCAATGGAAGAGTATTAGAAATAAAATATGAATCAAATGAAGAAATAAAAACTACAAACATAGAACCTGTAAAAAATGGAGATAATGAATATAAATTAGGATTATGGGTAAGAGATGCAACAGCCGGAGTAGGAACAATGACTTTTTATGAACCAAGTACAGGGGCGTTTGCTACTCTTGGACATGGTATCGCAGACATTGATACAAGGCAATTAATAACCATTTCAAATGGGGAATTAGTAACGACAAATATAGTGTCAATTGTAAAAGGAGAAAAGGGAAAACCAGGAGAAATAATAGGAACTATAGATAATTGTGTGAATTTAGGAGAGATAAATAAAAATACGGAATATGGTGTATATGGCAAAATATCAAGTAGCTCTCGAATAAATGTACAAAATGAGCCTTTAGGTGAAATGGAGGTAGCGTTAAGAAAAGAAATAAAAACAGGTAAAGCACAGATTTTGTGTGAATTGGAAAATGGAAAGAGAGAAGAATATGAAATAGAAATACAAAAAATATATATAAATAATAACGAAAATAATAAAAGTATGATAGTAAAAATTACAGACAAAAGACTTATTGACAAAACTGGTGGTATAATTCAAGGAATGAGTGGTGCTCCAATAATTCAAAATGGAAAATTTATAGGGGCTATAACGCATGTCATGGTGAATGATCCCACTACAGGCTATGCTGTTTTTGGAGATTTGATGGTTGAGCAGATGAAGGAGATGAATAATTCTATAAAATAAAAAGAAAATATTTGATAATATAGATTTATAAAAAAATATATAGTATAATATAAGTATAGTGTTTTTTTAGGAGATTAGTATGAGTAATTATAATTTTGTAAAAAGTGATAAAGGTGCTTCTGTAATAAAAGGTATATTGATAATAATTATTATAGGTTTATTATGCTATTTAGGATATAAAGGATATCATATTTTGAATGACCTTGGAATTATTGGAGATGATGACTATAATCCAATAGATATAGGAACTTCAGCTAATGTGAATAATCAAGTGGAAAAAAATGTATCTAATAAAGAGCAAAATGTTGAGGCAATTAAACCATTATTAGATAGTGATTATGGATTACCAGAAGTTTCAAGTTCAGTACGTCATTATTATTATGAGCAATTGGACGATAATGCAAAGATAATATATAAAGGTTTAGAAAATAACATAAATAATATGAAATCAGGAAATTATAAAATAGAGTTTGGAAGGCAGTTTAATGATTTACTAAAAACAGATGGTGGAGAAGAAAAGTTAAATATGTCTTTTCAATCGGCATGGAATGCTTTTTCTTATGATTATGTTGACGTGTTTTATATAGATGTAACAAAACTTATAATGGTTACGCAAACACTATCGTTAGGTAGTTTGTCGAGTCATAAGGTAGAATTATCTTCAGGAAGTAATCCTAATTATTATGGAGAGGGAATTGTTTCTTATGATGATTTGAAATCAAGAGTAAAATTAGTTTCTGATACAAGAAATAAAATTATAGAACAGTTACAAGGATATTCGCAATATGAGCAAATTATGTATTTGCATGATTGGATGATAAATAATTTTGAATATGCGGCAACAGAAACACAAGCAGATGTCCATAATATTTATGGCGCATTTACAAATAAAAAAATAGTTTGTGAAGGATATGCAAGAACATTTAAATATATATTAGATGGATTAGGAATTGATTGTGTATTAATTTCTGGAAGTGCGACAAATTCAAATGAAGAAACAGAATCTCATGCATGGGACTATGTTAAATTAGATGGTAAATGGTATGCTATAGATGTTACATGGGATGATCCTATTATTGCGAATAAAGGAAGTTTGAGTGATGAAATAAAAAGAAAATATTTTCTAAAAGGATCAAATGACTTTTTCTATAATCATAAAGAAAATGGATACATATCAGAAAACAGTATGGAGTTTAAATTTCCTACAATAGAGAGGGAGAGCTATAAATGACAAAGGTATTTGTAGAAAGCAACCAGATTTTAGATGATAAAATTGAAATAGTTGGAGAAGATGTAAAACATATATCAAATGTGCTAAGATTAAAATGTGGGGAAGACATAATTGTATGTGATAAGCAGAATGAAATAAGCTATAATACGCAAATATCAGAAATTAGTAAAGAAAAAATAATTTGTAAAATAGTGAATATCATAGAAGATACAAATGAGAGTAATGTTAATGTAACAATATTTCAAGGATTGCCTAAAGCAGATAAAATGGAATACATTATTCAAAAAGCTACAGAGTTAGGAGCAAAAGAAATAATACCAGTTGCAATGAGAAGAAGTGTTGTTAAAATTGATAAAAAAGATGAAAATAAAAAAATATTAAGATGGCAAAAAATTGCTCAAAGTGCAGCAGAGCAATCTGGTAGAGACATGATACCTAAAATAGAAACTGTGCAAAATATAAAACAGGTAATGGAAGAAATTGAAAAATATGATGTTTTTCTAATTGCTTATGAAAATGAGAAGACTATTTCTATAAAAAATATTTTGCAAGATATAGCTTTGGAAAGAGGTAAAATAGATATAGGTGTATTAATAGGACCAGAAGGTGGAATAGATAAAGAAGAAATAGAGCAATTAATGGTAAAAGATAAGGTAAAAATCGTTTCTTTAGGGAAAAGAATTTTAAGAACAGAAACAGCTTCATTGTTTATATTAAGCAATATTATGTATGAATATGATATGTAGAAAATATTTTAAAAAGTTTGCAATAAGG
>CANQHH010000033.1 GCA_947623615.1 uncultured Clostridia bacterium
CAAAATATAGGTTTTGAAAAGTTTTTAACATTACAAGAAGATACCACATATTCTATATATGGAGCAGGAATAACGGATAAAACAATAAAATTGTGGGGATATAGATTATTACCTGTACTTATAATATTATCTGTATATATGGCAATAAGAGCATTTAATAAAGGAAAAACCAAAAAAGTATTAATAAATATTGCTGTGGTGCCAGCATATATATTAGTTTTATTAATAGTAATGGTAATATTTCAAGTTGTATTTATCACACCAAATGAATTAGATAAAGAAAAAGCAAACATTCAAAATAACATAGAATATACGAAAAATGCGTATGCTATAGAAGATGTTGAAGAATTAGGAATAGAAAATGGTGGTAGTACAGTTACAAAAGAAGTATTAGAAAAAAATAAAAATACTATTGATAATATTGCGATAGTAGATAAAGATACAGTATTAAAAGATTTAAATGCTGTTCAAACTCAAAAGGGATATTATACATATAAAAATACACAAATAGCAAATTACAGAATAAATGGAAAGCAAAGTTTAGTGTATGTTTCACCACGTGAAATTACAAGTAGTAATGGCACATATAATAATAAGACATACGAATATACACATGGTTATGGAGCGATTATAACATCAGCGGCTACAACAAATATAAAAGGTAATATTAATAATTTACAAAAGGAATTTGTACCAAATTCAAATGATGTTGTAACAATAACACAACCAAGAATATATTTTGGATTACAGACAAATAATAATATTGTTACAAATAGTAATAATAGAAAAGAATTTGATTATCCAGTTTCTACATCAAATACAGAGGAAAATGCAGAAACTGTATATAATGGAAAAGCTGGATTAGAATTAGATTTTATAGATAGATTTATTTTAGGAATAAAAGAAAAAGATTTAAAATTAGCATTATCTGCAAATGTAAATAGTAACAGTAAAATATTAACTAATAGAAATATAATAGATAGAGCAAAAACTATAATGCCATATTTATTATATGATAATAATCCATATATGGTAATTAATGAAGATGGAAAAATGATATGGGTATTAGATGCATATACAACATCAAGCAACTATCCATATTCTCAAAAAACAACTATGCAAATAGATAGCATAAATAAATTAGAGTTTAATTATATTAGAAATTCTGTAAAAGTACTTATAGATGCATATGATGGAACAATAGAATTTTATATAACAGATAAAAATGATCCGATAGCTAGTGCATATAAAAAGATATATCCAGATCTATTTAATGAAGAAAATATTTCTGCTGATATAAGTAGTCAATTTGTATATCCAGAATTTTTATATAATATTCAAGCAAACATAATGAAAAGATATCATAATGTGCAACCAGATGTATTATATAGAGGAGATGATGTATGGGATATCGCAACACATAATACAAGCAAGGTCTCATCAAAAACAGGAAATTATATTTCACCATATTATACAATGGTAAAAACTATAAATTCTGAGGAAAATAAATTAGGCTTAGTATTACCATTCACTCCAGATGAAAAGCAAAATATAATATCATATATGGTAGGCTCTTATGAAAATGGTCAATTTAAATTGTCTGTTTACAAATTTTCATCAGATAGTAATATTTTAGGACCAATGCAACTAGATACTCAAATAGAACAAGATGAAGAAATTTCTAAAGAATTAGAAACTCTAAATGTTAATGGAACTAAAATCACTAAGAATATGATAATTGTGCCACTAGATAATACACTTTTATATGTTGAACCAATATATCAACAATACTTAAATGAAAGTGATTCATCTCCAACACTAAAAAAAGTGATTGTAGCATCAGGAAATAAACTATCAATAGGAGATACACTAAATGAAGCATTAACCAATTTAGTGTCTAAATATGCAGTTGATATAGAAATAGAAAATACAGATAACATAGATGATTTAATAGAAAATATAATAAAAGCAAATGATAATTTAAAAAATTCTACATCAAATGGTAATTTAGAAATGATGGGAAAGGACGTAATGAAGCTTCAAGAGTTAATAGATAAGCTTGAAGAACTTGAGGAAAAAGAAAAAAAGAAAGATAATAATAAAAAGATAGAGAAAAATACAAAAGAACCAGTTATAAGCAACAAATTAGATTTGTAGAGATGAGGTGTATTAATTTGAAAATAACAAATGTTACAAGTTTAGAAAATATTAGTTATAAAGTAAGAAAAAATATTATAAAAATGGTATATAATGCGAAATCAGGACACATAGGGGGTTCACTATCATGTGCAGATATACTAACTGTTTTATATTTTAACCAAATGAATATTAATCCTGATAAACCAGACGATATGTTAAGAGATAGATTTGTTTTATCAAAAGGACATTGCACACCAGCATTGTATAGTGTATTGGCAGAAAAAGGATATTTTGATTTAGATGAGTTAAAAACATTTAGAAATATTGATAGTAGATTACAAGGTCATCCAGATATGAAGAAAATACCGGGAGTAGATATGACAACAGGGTCGCTAGGTCAAGGCTTATCATCTGCAGTAGGAATGGCAATTGCTTCAAAAATGGAGAGTGCTGGTTGCAGAGTTTATTGTTTACTTGGCGATGGCGAAATAGAAGAAGGACAAATATGGGAAGCATGTATGTCTGCATATAAAAACAAATTAGATAACTTATGTGTAGTTTTAGATAATAATAATTTGCAAATAGATGGTAAAATATCAGATGTATCAGGTTTAGATAATATAGAGGGAAAATTTTCAAGTTTTGGTTTTAATGTAATAAAAGTAGATGGACATAATATTAGTAATCTAATAGATGCATTTGACACTGCAAAACAAATAAAGGGAAGACCAACAATAATAATTGCAAGTACTGTAAAAGGTAAAGGTGTATCATTTATGGAAAATAATGCGAGTTGGCATGGAAAAGCACCAAATGACGAGGAATATGAAAAAGCAATTACAGAATTAGACACAATAGTTTATGCAAATAAATCAAATGATTAAAATAATTCTTGTAAAGAAGGGAATAAAAATATGGATATAAATAAAAAAATAGCAACAAGACAAAGTTATGGAGAAGAGCTTGTTGAACTAGGAAGAAAAAATGAAAAAATAGTGGTATTAGATGCTGATTTATCAAGTGCGACTAAAACAGGTATGTTTGCTAAAGAATTTCCAGATAGATTTATAAATGTTGGAATAGCTGAGCAAAACATGATGGGAATTGCTGCAGGACTTTCTACATTTGGGAAGATTCCATATGCTAGCACATTTGCAATGTTTGCTACAGGTAGAGGTTATGATCAAATTAGAAATAGCATTACATATCCTAATTTAAATGTGAAAATATGTGCTACACATGCTGGTATTACAGTGGGAGAAGATGGAGCAACACATCAAATGATAGAAGATATTAGTTTAATGAGAACATTGCCAAACATGAAAGTTATGTGTACATCAGATGATATACAAACTAAGTGGGCGGTAGAGGAAATATCTAAAATTGAAGGACCTGTATATTTAAGATTATGTAGATTATCTACTCCAGTAATATATACAGAAAAACAAAAATTTGAATTTGGTAAAGGAATTCAAATAGGAGATGGAACAGATGCTAGTATAATTGCTACAGGTGTTACAGTGTCAGAAGCTATAAAAGCACAAGAAGAATTAGCTAAAAGAGGAGTAAATGTAAGAGTAATTGATATTCATACAATAAAACCGATAGATACAGATTTAATTATAAAATGTGCAGAGGAAACAAAAAAGATAATTACAGTTGAAGACCATAATATTATAGGTGGAATTGGAAGTGCTGTATGTGAGGTGCTTTCAGAATATCATCCTAAAAAAGTTATAAGAATGGGAATAAAAGACGAGTTTGGAAAATCAGGAAAAGCAGAGGAATTAATGAAATATTTTAATATAGATTGTGAGTCTATTATAAATAAAGTAATAGATTAGATATTTTTCCTGTTTTTGTATTAAAAGTATTGCATTTATAAAATTTTATTGTTATGATAATAAAGTAATATTTTAATAAATAGAGAGGAATAATATGATTGAATTTAGAAAAGTAAGTAAAACCTATGGTACAGGTACAGAAGCTGTTCATAATGCTAATTTTAAAATAGATAAAGGTGAATTTGCTTTTTTAGTAGGTAGTTCTGGTTCAGGCAAATCAACACTTATAAAGCTTATATTAAAGGAAGAAGAACCAACATCAGGAAGCATAATCATAAATGGTAGAGATACAACATTTTTAAAACCTAAAAGAGTTCCATTTTTAAGGAGAAGTATGGGAGTTGTATTTCAAGATTTCAGACTATTACCAGATAAAACCGTTTATGATAATGTTGCATATGCAATGTATATAGTAAGAGCTACACCAAGACATATAAGAAGGCAGGTTCCTATGGTATTGTCATTAGTTGGATTAAGTGATAAAGCAAAAGTATATCCAAATGAGTTATCAGGAGGAGAACAGCAAAGAGTTGCTCTAGCTAGAGCACTTGTAAATAACCCATCTATGATAATTGCTGATGAGCCAACAGGTAACCTTGATCCTGACACTGCATGGGAAATTATGACTTTATTAAAAGATATAAATGCGAGAGGAACTACGGTTGTTGTGGCAACACATGCTAAAGATATAGTAGACAGAATGAAGAAAAGAGTTATCCAAATAGAAAAAGGCAATATAATAAGAGATGATAAAAAAGGTGGTTATGATAGTGAAATATAGTATTTTAGGGTATTTGATAGGAGAAGGTTTCAGAAATACATTTAAAAATAAGAAATCAACAATAGCATCTTTAATGATTATGTGTGCAACTATGTTTGTATTTGGAATATTTTTCTTAATAGGACAAAATGTGCAGGCAGTAATAAAACAAGTTGAAGAACAACAAGCTATGCAGGTTTTCATAAATCCAGATGCAACAGAAGAAGAAATATCAGAGTTAGAAACAAAAATAAAATCGATACAATATGTAAATACTACTGAATATAAAACAAAGGAAGATGCATTAAATGAAATGAAATCATGGCTAAAAGACAGCCAGTATATAATTGATTCATATTCGAAAGATAATCCGTTTAAAGCATCATATGTTATTACATTAACAGATTTGTCAAAGAGTAAAGAAGTACAGGAACAAATATTAACATTTAATAACGTTGCTAAAATAACAGTAAGAGATGATACAATAAATACTCTTTTGAATATAGCAAATGGAATAAGAACTGCATCAGGCGTAATATTAATATTATTGATATTAATATCAATATTTATTATATCTAATACAATAAAACTAACAGTTCATGCAAGAAGAAAAGAAATATCTATAATGAAGTATGTAGGTGCGACAAATGGATTTATAAGATGGCCATTTATGGTTGAGGGTATAATAATTGGTATTATTTCAGCACTTTTTTCTGTTTTAATATTAGGAATAGCATATAATTATGTTATTGACAAGATTTCTATAACAGGAATTACAAGTTTAATACAAATTAATTTACTTCAGTTCTCAGACATGTTTAATATGTTAATAATAATTTATTTAGCATTAGGTATAGGAATAGGAGCTATTGGTAGTGCAATCTCAATGAGAAAATATTTAGAGGTTTAGAAAAAACATATGAAAGGTGAGAGATGAATCGTATGAAAAGAAAAAGTTTATCTATATTTTTAGTTATTTTATTAATAATAAGTATAACAGCATTGCCTGTATTTGCTGCAACAGCACAGGAAAAGAAAGATAAATTAGAAGAACAATTACAAGATGTAAAAGATGAGAAAAAACAAGTAGCAAATCAAAAGAGCAAAATTATGGAAGAAATAGGAGAATTATCATCAAAAATTTCTGAGTATGAAGCTCAAATAACAAGTTTAAATAAAGAAATAAATGAATTAAAAGGTTCAATAGCACAGAAAGAAGAACAAATAACAAAATTACAAAAAGAGTTTGAAGAAAAGGAAGAAGCATTAAAAGTAAGATTAGTAGCTATGTATGAAGCAGGTCAAACTACATATATGGATGTTTTACTATCATCAGATAGTTTTACAAACTTTATATCTAATTTTTATATGATGTCAGAACTTGCAGAAGCTGATAAAGCAGTTATGAATTCTATAGAAGAAAAGAAAAAGCAAATAGATGAAACTAAAAAAGAATTAGAAAAAGAAAAAACAAAAGTTGCATCATCAAAAGCTCAGGTAGAAGCAAAAAATAAAGAATTAAATGAAGCTAAAAGTGCAAAACAATCTAAAGTTAATTCTTTATCTGCAGAAGAAAAGAAATTACAATCAAAGATTGAAGAATATGAGGCAGCTATAAAAAAGGCTGATGAAGAAATAAAAAAAGCACTTCAACAGTCAAGTGGTTATCAAGGTAGCTTTTCAGGAACTTTAAGTTGGCCACTTTCTACATCATCAGCTAATTATAATCTTATAACATCAGGATATGGAAGAAGAGATCAACCAACATCAGGAGCTTCAACTAATCATAAGGCTTTGGATATTGGTGTAAGCTATCAATCTGTATATGCACCAGCTGATGGATATGTTGTAACTGCATCTCCAGTATCAGGATATGGAAACTTTATTATGATAAAACATTCAAATAGTTTATATACATGTTTTGGACATTTATCATCATACAATGTTTCAGCAGGACAAACAGTAAAGAGAGGACAAAAAATAGCAGTATCTGGAAATACAGGAATTTCAACAGGACCACATTTACATTTTGAAGTTCGTACAAATGGATCATCATATTCAAGAGTTAATCCATTAAATTACATATCAAATGATGTTTATAATAGCTTAAGGTTTTGGTAAAATAAAAGATTGGAGGCAAATATGAAACAAAAAATAATTTCATTAATTTTAATTATTGTGATTTTGCAACAAATGTGTAGTTTTGTATTTGCCCAAAATATTATAACAAATGAAGAAGTAACGAATACTACTAATACAGAAGATACTAATAATAATGTAAATGAAAATAATACAACATTAGATGAGCAACAGGATAAAGTAGAAAACCAAATAAAAGAAACTAATACTAAATTAGAGTATGTGCAATCAGAATTATCAAGTACGATGCTAAGAGTTCAAGAATTAGAAGATAAGGTATTAGAATATCAAAGTCAAATGGACGAGTTATCTGAGCAATTAGAAAATTTACAAAATTCTATTAATGAAACATCAAAAAATTTAAGTACGGTTGAACAAAGTTTTAATGAAAAAGATGAATTATTAAGGAAAAGACTGGTTGCAATGTATGAAGCGGGCGATACATCATATTTAGATGTTTTATTAGCCTCTAGAAACTTAGTAGAATTTATTTCAGGGTATTATTTAATTACAGAGTTAGCGGAATATGATAATAGTTTAATTGAAGACGTAGAAGAACAAAAAAATAGCATTGAGACAACTAAAAAGAAATTAGAAAGAGAAGAAACGCAAGTAAAATTAGTTAAAGCAAAAAAAGAGCAGACTACACTTATTTTAGAAAACACAAAAACTATGCATGAGGGATATGTTTCAAAGTTAAGTAAAGACGAAAAAAAATTAAAAGAAGAAATTACAAAATATAAATTAGAGCAGGCAAGAATAGAAGCATTAATAAGAAATGCTACGAATGGTAACCAAGATATTAACATACAATATACTGGAGGGGTGATGATATGGCCAATTGCCAAGTCTGGTACAGTCATAACATCAAATTATGGAATGAGAGAACATCCAATACAAGGTGTTGTAAAGATTCATACAGGGCTTGATATTGGAGCAGGTTTTGGTTCACCAGTAGTTGCAGCAGCAGATGGAGTAGTTTCTTATGCAGGATGGTTAGGTGGATATGGTAATTGTGTAATGATAAATCACGGAAATGGTCTTACTACTTTATATGGACACGGACAAAAAATATTAACAGAGCTAAATAAAGAAGTAAAGCAGGGGGATTTAATAATGGAAGTAGGATCAACGGGAAATTCAACAGGTCCGCATTTACATTTTGAGGTAAGATTAAATGGAAATCATACTAATCCATTAAACTATGTAAAAGTTCCATAATATCGGTTTATAGGTTTTCCTTAAAACCTAAATATTTTTGTAAGGATATAATAGAAAATGAATGAAAAAAAAGGACAAAAAATTTATAAAATAATTATGTTAGTTGTTTTAACAGCACTAATATCTTCATTAATAACAACGATGTATGTATATAATAGAATTGATTCAATAGGAAATGATGGAAAAATTATTGGAAGCGATAGTAATTCTGGAATTGAGATGTCATTAGCTACAATCAGGTCAATGTTAGAAGAATCATATATAGGAAAATTAGATGATGAAAAAATGATAGAATCTGCAATAAAAGGATATGTAGCAGGAGTAGGAGACGAATATACTGAATATTATACTAAAGAAGAAATGGCAGAGGAATTAGATGAAGCAAATGGCAATTATGTAGGAATTGGTATATATATGATTGTAAACAATGCAAGAGGAGAAATTGTTGTTTCAGAGCCTATGGAAGGATCGCCTGCAGAAAAAGCTGGTATAAAGCCAGGAGACTATATTACCAAAGTTGACGGAGAAGAAGTAACTCCTGAAAATGCTTCAAGTATATCAGAGAAAATAAAGGGAGAAGAAGGAACTAAAGTAAAACTTGAAATAAAAAGAGATAAGAAAACTTTAAATCTAGAAATAGAGAGAAAGAGAATTGTAGTAAGTCATACAAATTCAAAGATAATAGATGGTAATATTGGGTACATTAACATAGTAGATTTTGATGGTGGTGTGTCAAGTGAGTTTAAGCAAAAATATGATGAAATGAAGGAAAAAGGTATAAAATCATTAATAATAGATGTTAGAAATAATGGTGGCGGAATTGTTGATGAATCAATAGATATTTTAGAAATGTTGTGTAAAAAAGATGATACCTTACTTATAACAGTTGATAAAAATAGCAAAGAAGAAGTAACAAAAGCAAAAAGGGAGCAGGAGATAGAAATTCCAGTAGTTGTACTTACAAACCAATATTCTGCAAGTGCATCAGAAATATTAGCAGGTGCTCTTAAAGACAATGATAGAGCAAAACTTGTAGGAACAAAGACATATGGAAAGGGTGTAATTCAAACTCTTACTCAATTATCAGATGGTAGTGGATTAAAAATGACAACTGAGGAATACTATACACCAAAGCATAACAAAATAAATAAAGAGGGAATTGAACCTAACTATAAAGTAGAATTACCAAGTAATATAAAAGAATTAAATGACGAAAATGATACTCAATTACAAAAAGCAATCGAATTACTAAAATAGCTTGATTTTTTAAGGAAAATATGATAAAATTAAAATAGATGTTTGGCTATGGAGGTGAAAACTATAATTATTGCAAGTAATTATGGGAGTAATATGAGTGTTAAAAATGGTTATTTAAATTGGTTGTATAGAATTTTTATAGCTCCTGATAATATAGAAGAAGAACAATCATTATCAAAAGATTCGAGAGATGATATTGAAAAGGAGCTTGCAAAAAGTAGTGAAGAATTAGACAGAGAATATGAAAGACATTTTCATTCATCAAACAAAAACAAAGATTTATTTAAAGTAGATAAAGAAAGTTTAAATAAAGATGATAAAAAAGACAAAAATAAAGATGAAAATGTTATTGCAAAAAGTGAAAAAGAAGAAACCAAAGAATTAGAAGAAAGAAATTAAAAAATAGATATTTTTATATTGACAAAATGCAATTTTGTGGTTATAATATTAATTGCATTTTGTTTTTGATAAGGCGAGATAGCTCAGTTGGCTAGAGCAACTGGTTCATACCCAGTGGGTCGATGGTTCGAGTCCATTTCTCGCTACCAA